>JAIRYH010000109.1 GCA_031267855.1 Prevotellaceae bacterium | reverse complement strand
GGACAGGGGGCGGCATCCTCACAGGGTTGAAGGGCTGATGTGCTAATGTGCTAATGTGATTAATGTGGCTACCGCCATTCAAAATGCAACCTTCGAAATTCAACCTTGTGATTCGCCCGTGTAGAGCGCGGCGATGCCGCAGGAAAGGCTTTGGCAGCGGGTGTGTTTAAATCCCGCCTGCTGCAGGAGCTGCAGGAATTCGTCGCGTTGCGGGAACCGGCTGACGGACGCCGGCAGGTAACGGTATGCCGTGCGGTGTCCGGAGAACAGGCGTCCTGTCAGCGGCATGACGGAGTGGAAGTAAAAACGGTACAGTTGCTTTACCGGAAAGCGGGCGGGGGTGGTAAACTCCAGTATCGCCACCGTGCCGCCGGGTTGCAGCACGCGGTACATTTCGCGCAGCCCCCCGGCAAGGTTTTCAAAGTTGCGTACGCCAAATGCTACGGTTACCGCCGCAAAGGCATGGTCGGGAAACGGCAGGGCTTCTGCCGGCGCCTGCAGCCATTTTATGGCCGGCGACAGGCGACAGGCGACAGGCGAACGGCGACAGGCGATATGCGATACGCGACTTGCGACAGCTTCCGGTCGCCCGTCGCCTGTCGCGTATCGCAAGTCGCAAGTCGCGAATCGCCGTTCGCCATGAATCGTTTTTCGTTTTGCTATTGCCAGCATACCTTCGGAAATATCTACGGCGGTGACGGCGGCATGTGTTTCGCGGAGCAGTGCAATCGCCAGGTCGCCCGTGCCGGTGGCGACGTCCAAAATTGTTGCAGGGTGCTGCTGCGCTATCCGGCATGCCAGTTTTTTCCGCCACCGCCTGTCGGTATTCAGTGAGAAAAAGTGGTTGAGGAAGTCGTAGTGCGGCGCAATGTCGTTGAACATGGCGGCCGGGTTATGCGTCTTTTGAGGGGTCGGGGGCTTGTCCTGTGATGATTTTTTCCAGTGCATGGTCATAGATTTCTTTCCAGTCGTTTACGAATCCAAACGAATCATCGTCGATGCGCAGTTCGTTTTTGGTGACATGCCCGAGCGTGGTGACCGTTGTTTTTTGCCGGTACATGTAGTCTACGAATGCGGTTTCCATGTTCGGCGAAACCGAAACAACCACACGGCTTTGCGATTCGCCGAACAGGAAGGCGTCTTCGCGTATTTCCGAGTCGGTCGTGATGTCGAAGCCCAGTCTGTTGGGCATGGCCGATTCCAGGAGGGTAATGAAGAGTCCGCCGTCGGACACGTCATGGGCGCTGGCGACAAGTCCCTTGCGGATGGCGCCGAGCAGGGTTTTCTGCACCAGCAGTTCTTCCTCCGCATCGAAGCGGGGCGCCGGCGATTCTCTGATGCCGTGGTAGCGGCAGAGGTATTCGGAGGAGGCTATGTCGTCGTGCGATTTGCCGATGAGATAAATCATGTCGCCCTTGCTGCGGAAAGCGAGCGGCGTTTGGTGCGCTTTGTCGGTCAGTATTCCCAGCATGCCGATAACGGGGGTGGGGAATACGGCTTCGGTTTTTCCCTTTATTTCGTATTGATTGTAAAAGCTCACGTTGCCGCCGGTAACAGGTGTTCCCAGTTTTTCGCACATGCGTCCCATGCCTTTTACGGCGTGTACAAATTGCCAGTAGACTTCGGGGTTATAGGGGTTGCCGAAGTTCAGGCAGTTGGTGATGGCGCAGGGTTCGGCGCCGGAGCAGACTACATTGCGCGCGGCTTCCGCTACCGCGATCATGGCGCCGGTTTCGGGATCGGCTTTCACGTAGCGTCCGTTGCAGTCGGTTGTGAGCGCCAGTGCGCGGTTCGTGCCTTTGATGTTCACGATGGCCGCATCCGACGGGCAGTTCGTACTCATGTTTACGGTACGTACCATCGAATCGTATTGTTCGTACACCCATCGCTTGCTTGCAATGTTCGGGTAGCCTGCCAGTGCCAGGGCTACTTTTTTCAGGTCGTCCGGTTGCCGCACGGAATGAATGGAGAATGTTTTCCATTTTTTGAAGTATGCCGGTTCCTTGTATTCGCGTTCATACACCGGCGCGCCGCCGCCCAGGACGAGCGAAGCCGCCGGCACGTCGGCAACCGGTTTGCCGTGGTAATAAAACAGCAGTTTGTCTTCGGGAATAATTTCGCCGATGATCCGGCAAGCCAAATCCCACTTTTTAAATATGGCTTCAACGTTTTTCTCTTTTCCTTTTTTCACCACCACCAGCATGCGTTCCTGCGATTCGGAGAGCAGGATTTCCCATGCTTCCATGCCGGCTTGCCGCACCGGTACTTTGTCCAGGTCAATGCGCATGCCGCAGCCGCCGCGTTCGCTCATTTCGGAAGTCGAGCAGATGATGCCGGCAGCACCCATGTCCTGCATGCCCACTACCGCGCCGCTTTGGATGAGTTCCAGCGAGGCTTCAAGCAGCAGTTTTTCCATGAACGGGTCGCCCACCTGGATGGAGGGAATATCGTTCGCCGAATCTTCCGTGATGTTCGCCGAAGCAAACGTGGCGCCGTGAATGCCGTCTTTTCCGGTAGCGGAGCCTACAATGTACACCGGATTACCGTTGCCTTTGGCCGTTGCCGAAATGGTTTCACCCGTGCGAACCAGCCCCACGGACATGGCATTTACGAGCGGATTGACGGTGTAGCAGTCGTCGAACGCTACTTCTCCGCCGACTACGGGCACGCCGAAGCAGTTGCCGTAATGACTGATTCCCTTGACCACGCCCTTGACCAGCCATTTGGTGTGTTCGTCGTCCGGATTGCCGAAACGCAGCGAGTTGAGCTGCGCTATCGGGCGCGCGCCCATGGTGAATATGTCGCGGTTGATGCCGCCTACTCCGGTTGCTGCTCCCTGCACGGGTTCCACGGCGCTCGGATGGTTGTGCGATTCGATTTTAAATGCGCATGCCCAGCCGTCGCCGACATCAATCAATCCGGCGTTTTCTTCGCCGGCTTCCGCCAGAATGTGTTTGCCTTTCCCGGGCAGTGTTTTCAGCCATCGGATGGAGTTTTTGTACGACGCATGTTCGCTCCACATGGCTGCGTAAATGCTGAGTTCCGTATAATTCGGCGTGCGTCCGAGTAGCGTTTTTATCCGGTTTACTTCTTCGGGCAGCAGTCCGATTTCTTTTGCGGCGTCGTAAAGTTCCTGCTCTGCTGCTTGTTTTTTATCTGTTTTTTTCATGATCCTTCTCCGCTTCCGGGCTGGTTCTTTATGCTTAAATTATCTTATGATTGTTTGTTCTCTCTTGGGGCCGACAGAGATAATTTTCACCGGCACGCCGGTTTCTTTTTCAATAAAACGGACATAGTTCATCAAGTCAAACGGTAATTCATCTTCGTTGCGAATGGCGGTTATTGGTCGTTTCCATCCTTTAAATTCCTTGTAAACCGGCGTTATCGGCTCATTGGTTTCAAAAGTCAGTTGCTGCGTTTCTTTTCCGTTTATTTTGTAGGCAACAGCCACCTTTATGGCGTCGAACGTATCCAGCACATCGGCTTTTGTCATGAACAGCTGCGTCACGCCGCTAATCATGACGGCATATTTGAGCGCCACAAGGTCGAGCCAGCCCGTGCGGCGCGCACGGCCGGTTGTTGCGCCGAATTCGTGTCCTGTCCGGCGAAGGCGTTCGCCTGTTTCGTCGTTTAGTTCGGTAGGAAAAGGGCCGCTGCCCACGCGCGTACAGTAAGCCTTGAAGATGCCGAACACTTCGCCGATTTTTCCCGGCGCAATGCCCAGTCCCGTACAGGCCCCGGCACACACGGTGTTGGAGGAGGTTACAAACGGATACGATCCGAAATCAACATCCAGCAGTGAACCCTGCGCACCTTCCGCCAAAATCTTTTGCGAGCGGGAAAGCGCTTCGTTGATGACATATTCGCTTTCGATAAGCGGAAACTTCTTTATTTCTTCGATGCTTTGCAGCCATTGCTTTTCGTAATCCGCCACATTGTACGCAAAGTCGAACTGCTTGAGAAATTCAAGGTGTTTTAGCTTCAGCAGTTCGTAGCGCTCCATGAAGGCGGGCGAGAGGATATCGCCGATGCGCAAGCCGTTGCGACCGGTCTTGTCCATGTAGGCCGGCCCGATGCCTTTCAGCGTCGAACCGATTTTTGTATTGCCTTTCGCCGCTTCCGAAGCCGCATCAATGATACGGTGCGTGGGAAGAATAAGATGTGCGCGCTTGGCAATCAGCAACCGCTCATAAACCGGGACGCCGAGCTGTTTCAGCTGTTTCGTTTCTTCCACAAGAATTACCGGGTCAATGACTACGCCGCTGCCGATGATGTTCGTTACCTTGTCGTGAAAAATGCCCGACGGAATGGTGTGCAGCACAAATTTTTTGTCGTCAAATTCGAGCGAGTGCCCCGCATTGGGGCCTCCCTGAAAACGCGCAATGACAGCATAAGCCGGCGTGAGCACGTCTACGATTTTACCTTTCCCTTCGTCGCCCCATTGCAGGCCGAGCACTACATTTACTTTCATAAAATATGTTTTTATTTACGCTGCAAATGTACACATTTTTTTGGCTATACTAAAAAAATTGCAGGCGATATTTACACGCTGACGGTAGAGGGGCATCATGAACCGCAAATGCCGGCAGGTGGTGACTAATATCAAAAAATGTGAAAAAGATTTGATGGAACGTGTCAAGATTCGCCGGCGATAAAAATAAACGATACCTTTTTCTTTTTTCATATTTTTGAATCAAAATACCATCAGGCTATAATAAGCCGGTATCGCCACATTTGTCAAACGCTTTCCATTTCCGACAGCAGGGATTCGCCGCGGTAGCGCAGTAGTAGCTGCGCCACCGCCATGGCGTCCTTTTCGCAATAGCGCACAATGCGCTCCATGTTTTTTCCTTCGTAATAGACCGCCGCTACCTGGCTTCCGTCAATGTCGTCTTTGGGCGAGGGGATGTCGAGGATAGTCGTCAATAAATCCAGCGAACAAAAATGCTTGTAGTCGCCGAATTTCCACAGTTCCATGGTGTCGAGGAAAGGTACTTCCCAGGGCTTGCATCCTGCGACATGCAACATGGGGGGAAGTTTTAGCCCGTTGATGAGCAGGCGGCGGGCAATGTATGGGAAGTCAAATTCCTTGCCGTTGTGCGCGCATAGCTGTGCATGGTTTTTCCGTGCAAAAAAAACACGCAGCATATCGCAAAATTGCACCAGCAGCTTTTTTTCATCATCTCCGGAAAATGATTTCACGCGGAAAATTTTCTTTTTCTCACGTGTCCGCACAAATCCTGCCGAGATACAGATGATTTTTCCAAATTCCGCCCAAATTCCCGCGCGCTCGTAAGTATTTTCTGCCGTTTGGTTTCCGGTGCGGAAATTTGCCGATTTTTTTTCCCACAGATCTTTCATGTGCTCCGGCAAATCGTTGTACGAAGCAGTTTGCGGAACGGTTTCAATATCCAGGAACAGGACATGCTCAATGTTTACGGGGTTTAAAGATTTCAAGGTTTTAAAGATTTAAGGATTTCACAATTTAAATAGTTCATTTCATGCCTGACTTTACAGCAGCGGGCTGCACAGCCGCGCCAGCGATTCTTTCGATTTCGACCAGCGGCTGCGTTTATTCCACCAGCGCAGACGTACCAGGCGGCTGTAGCTCATATCTTCGTGGAATTGCAGTTCCAGTTTCCGGGTAATTTCTTCATCGTAAATTAATGAAATAATTTCGAAATTATGCTCGAAACTGCGTATATCCATATTTGCAGATCCTACTGCCGCAAAGTATCCGTCCACCATCATCACTTTTGAATGATTGAATCCTTTTTGGAACAGGTATATTTTTACGCCTGCTTCGAGGAGCTCCGAAAAGTAGGAGCGCGTACTGAAATAAACGACTTTTGAATCGGAACGCGCCGGAATAACCAGCCGCACGTCTACCCCGCCGAGCGACGCCGTCTTTATTGCCGTGAGGATGCTTTCATTCGGCGTAAAGTATGGTGTGGTAATATAAATATGGTCTTTTGCCTGAACAATCGCAGCAAAGTAAGCCTGCATTACGCTTGCCCAGTCGCTGTCGGGGCCGGAAGAAGCAATTTGCATCGGGCAGGCGGCGTGTCCCCGGGCATCGGGATAGTAGCGCTTGCGCTGTCCCATTTGTTTTTTCGTCACAAAGTACCAATCCAGCAGAAAAATGGCTTGCAACAAGGGCACTGCTTCGCCTTCAATGCGCATGTGCGTGTCGCGCCATGCGCCGAATTTACCGCCCGTAACATAGCGGTCTGCCACGTTGATACCTCCCATGAAACCGATGTACCCGTCCACTACCAGAATTTTCCGGTGATTGCGATAATTCACCTTGGTGCCGCTTCGATGCAGGATGTGCACCTTTGCAAAAGGAACTATTTCTACCCCTGCCTGCCGGAGCGACTGCACATATTTTTTCGACAGATTCCAGCTGCCCACATCGTCATAAATCACGCGCACCTCAACGCCTTCGCGCGCTTTCCGTATCAGCAGGTCTTTTATTTCATTTCCTATTTCGTCGTCTTCTATGATGTATGATTCGAGGTGAATGCTGTCGCTGGCCCGCCCGATGGCGTCTTTCATGGCCGACAGGGTGGTTTCGCCGCTGCTGTATATTTCCACATGATTGTGTTCGGTAAAAATGGATTTACTGTTATTGAGCAGAAGCGTGATGATGTTTTTACAGCGTTCTACCGACGAAGGATATTGTCCCGGCTTGTGAAACATGGCAATCTGCTGCTTGCTCAGCTGGTCGATGACCAGCAAATCGTGAATTTCCTTCAGGCTGAATATTTTTTCTTTCCGGTAATTTTGTCCTAAAAAAATATAAAATACCAACCCTACAAATGGCAGGGCGATAAGAACGATGCTCCATGAAATGGTTTTGACGGGATCTAATTTTTTACCGACCATGAAAAATATCACCCACAATGCAGTGATGTAGTACAACGCCGAAAGGAGCTCGTACCAGTACTCATGCAGGAAATTCCAAAAGATAAGCAGCATCTGTGATAAAAAATGGGACGGTGCGGTACACAATCCATGTAATTAGTAAGTACAAAAATACGAAAATAAAAATATATTTGTCCAGCCGGCAATGATTTTCTACATTTGTACCGATCTCTGACTGCTTTATATGAAACTTATATTTATTGCCTGCCCCTCGACGCCGTCGCAACCGCCGGTGTTCTTCATCAAGCCCGACACCGCTTTGTTGCGCAATAACCAGCCGTTTTTCATACCCGATTATACGCACGACCTGCGCGCAACCCTGTCGCTGGTGGTGCGGATAAGCCGCCTGGGACGGAGCATCGGAGCGCCCTTTGCCGTGCGCTATTTCGATGCCATCGGGGCAGGGATGGACATTTTTGCACACGACCTGTGGCAGCAATGCACGCTGGCCGGACAGCCGGCCGACTGCGCCCGTTCGTTTGACTGTGCTGCGCCTGTCAGCCCGGATTTTGTCCCCGTGTCGGAAATTCCGGACATAAAAAAATGCTCGCTGCACTGGTCGATTAACGGGAAGGAATTTTTTCAGGACGCCGCCATACCGTACAGCCCGGAAGATATAATACCCCACATATCGCAATTTATCACACTCCGGACAGGCGATTATATTTTTATCAACACACCCCTTTCAAGCGGCGCCCTGCATGCCGGCGACCGGCTGCGCGCTTTCCTCAACGGAAATGAAATGCTGGACGTGAAAATAAAGTGAAGCGTACGTTTTTTACAAAAACTATTACGGCTAAAA
>JAIRYH010000079.1 GCA_031267855.1 Prevotellaceae bacterium | reverse complement strand
CGGGCTGCATGGAAAAGCCCGTGGAGAACATTTCCGGCAAAACGGCTAACCGCACATCATCGGGCAGCGCATGGATCCTGTTTGTGCAATATTGCAGGTTCGCCTGCCTGTCTTCCCACACAATATCCGTTTGCAACAACGCAATCTTCATGACACCATTTATTAAAAACGTTTAAATTTACAATAAAATATTCGACCGCCGGTCAACAGGAAGCAATATTACAAATAATCGGCGACATGCGCAAATATTGCGTCCGTCATGGATTCACGCCATCGGAATAATTGCCTTTACTGCGGCAACAGCACATACCTTTCATTCCACCACGCTAATGTGCTGCGATCTGCCTGCATGTTATCATGATGATCACCTGTTCCTCAACGGTTGCGCGCACACCGCACGCCAAACCCATGCCGCTCATGTGTGGGCAAGCGAATATACGCCCCGTCCGACGTTACGCGCAGATACATATTAGTACCTTTGGTCCCTTCCAGCGCCCACCAGTACGAACCCGTGCCGGCGAAGGATGGTTTTTCATTCAAGTAGTGCATCCGGCCAAACCCGGAATCCCAGCCATATTTCATAGCGGCGCTCTTCATCTTTTCCGTATTGGTTGAGCCGCTGAATTTCATGTAGTCGTCCTTGTCGGCGACATGCCAGTCCCCCGGGCACAACACATCGGCACGGCTTGTTACGAGGCAGCGCGAGTACACGCATTCGACGGGAGAGCCGAGGTACGACGCACAGTTCAATTTACTGTTATCAAACTTGCCCGAGGAGTTGTATCCCCGCTGCCGGCAGGTAGTGCTCGCCACTAAATCCGACAATTCCACCCCATTACTGACCCATGTTTTCGTTGATTCAAAGAACCACGGGCCATTCCACCCCGTGCTGGGATTGCAGCCCGCGCCCGCAATTATCATGCTCCCCGTTGTCGTCGCGGCAGCACAGCCATAGGTACTCTCCGCACGCAACGTGTAATTGTAAGTACCACCGCCCTTCGGCGTACCGCTTATGTCATAAGTGTTCCCATTTTGCCGCCCAGCCACGGGGTGCGGAAAACGACCGGACACCAGCGCTATGCTCTTCGCATTTGCAGACATATACCTGACCGCCGGCAACGCAGTACCGGTCGTACCATTCTGGTCACTGCTGCCCGCCACAAGACGGATAGTCGGCAGCGGGTTCACAGTAACGGTCAAAGTCCTGGTATCGGTAGTCGTACAGCCTGTCCTGCCGCGTACCCTTAACGTGTAGGCAGTGGTCGCGGTAGGCGACACTGCTTGGGTTGCAGCTGTCTGCCACGAGGCGCCGCCATCGAAGCTGTATGAAGCCGCATCGGTGGCCCTGGCGGTCAGCGTAGCCGATCGCCCGATGCAGATGGATGTCGTATTGGCGCTAAATGAGGTGATCGCCGGCAGTTTATTTACTGTAACCGCAGCATTGCGCACCACCGTTGACTTGCAGCCTGCCGCACTTCTTACCCTTAAACTGTAGGTAGTGTATGAAGCGGGCGAAACCGCCAGGGTTGCCGCAGTCCCGAACGATGAGCCGTTGTCAAAACTGTACAGAGCCGCATCGGTGGCTACGGCGGTCAGCGTAGCCGATTGTCCGGCGCATACGGACATCGGGTTAGTGGTCAACGAGGTGGTAACCGGCAGCGGGTTTACCGTAACTATGGCGGTTTTGCTGTAGGGCGACACACAACCTGCCGTATTGCGTACCCTTAACGTGTAGGTAGTGGTCGTGGTGGGCGACACCGATTTGGTTGCAGCAGTCTGCCACGAGGCGCCGCCGTCGAAACTGTACGAAACCGCACCGGCAGCCGCGGCGGTCAGCGTAGCCGATTGTCCGGTGCAGATGGCCGCCGGGTTAGCAGTCAGCGAGGTGGCCTCCGGCAGTGCGTTGACCGTGATGGCGCCGGTCGCTACCGTAGAGGTGCAGCCGGCGGCGTTCCTTACGGACACACTATAGGCGGTTGAACCGACGGCAGCATTTGCCACCGGATAACTGCCGGCAGTAGTAGTAGCCGCCGCCGCGCCTACTTTCCACGTATAGGTCATGGATGTGGTGGTGCCGCCGCCGGCAGTGGCGGTCAGCGTTACCGCACCTGCGCCACAGCGTGCGGCCGGACTGGTGGTGCCGACGACCGGCAAGGCGGACACAATGCCTTCGGGATGACCGGTCAGGTCGGTAAACGAGGCGGAAGACGCGATGCACGTACCCGGACCGGCAACGGTGGCGCCGGCGGCAAGCCGGACGCCATTGACCTTAAACGGTGGCGCACCTTTTAACAAATAGCTGCCGTTGGCCTGCAGCAGGGCTTGTGGCGCATATCCGCTGCCATAGGCGCACCAGTTGAATTTCGCCGGCGGATTGTACAGTGTGGCGGTAATGGTCGCCGGGCTACCGGTTACAAAAAAGCCACGTCCGTTTAACGCAGACCCGGTGCGCACCGCAGTGATGGAGGCGGGTCCGTACGTGCCTGACGTTACGCCGGCTACCGGGCAGTAGTCTATCCATACCCACACACGGTTGGCAGGTACAGTTGTTCCGGTACATACGACACGCAACGTTACGGTATGGTTTTGATAGTCCGTCCCGAGTGGCGTGACGGTTACCCTCTGGGCAGACAGGTTGCCCGTCCCGCAAAAGAGGAATACGGATGCCGCGATAATACGCAGCCATGTGGTGGCTGCAACAATGCGCAGCCACACAGAAGAAGATGATATTTTTTCCATTGTACTATTATATTTCAAAACTTAAAGATTTCAAGGATTGCGGCAGGTGTGCGGCAGCGTCAGCCGACGGCAGGACGCAGCGCCATATTTCCCGTACCGGAAGCCTGCACCTGCAACGAAACGATATGCCCGACGAACACAATAAATATCCTTTTTAATTCATAACAGCTGCCTTCCAAGCGTTGCAGCATACGCTTTATTGAACGGCAAAATTACGGGAAGGTTTAATTTTTTGCATGTCGTAATACACGGATAATACCTTTTATTGTTCGGGAAAATGACGGTTTTTCCTCTTTCACGGTACGGAAATTTTTCTTATCTTTGTAACCACACTGCCTGTTTTTTCAATCCGGTTAAATACGCGACGAACAACCGGGCGGTTGCGCGACGAACAACCGGACGGTTGCGCGGCGAACAACCGGGCGGTTACGCGACGAACAACCGGGCGGGCGGGTTTCTCCAATAAACGATGAAGCAATTACATCCATATACGCGCTACAATTTCCGCAGCATTCCGCAAATGGCGGGAATGCCGGAAGAACTTTGCAGGGAAATTGAAACGGTCGGTCGCGTACTGCCGTTCAAGACCAACAATTATGTGATCGAAGAACTGATAGACTGGCGGCAGGTGGAAACCGACCCGCTGTTTACGCTGAATTTTCCGCGCCGCGACATGCTGGACAGCCGCCATTATGCGGCGGTAGCAAGGCTGGTGGAACAGGACGCGCCTAAAGCCGTACTGGATGCGAAAATCCGGCAAATACGCCTGGCGCTTAATCCCAACCCGGCGGGACAGGAACACAATGTGCCTTTCCTCGGCGAAATAAAACTCCGGGGCATTCAGCACAAATACCCGGAAACCATACTTTTTTTCCCGAGCCAGGGACAAACGTGCCATGCCTACTGTACCTTCTGTTTCCGCTGGCCGCAGTTTTCCGGCATGAGCGGATTGAAATTCGCCATGAAAGAAACCGATTTGCTGCTGCGCTACCTCCGCGTGCACCATGAAATAACCGACATCCTCTTTACCGGCGGCGACCCGATGGTGATGCGTGCGGAAAACCTGTCGGCCTATATCCTTCCCCTGCTGGCGCCGGAATTTGCGCATATCCATTCCATCCGCATCGGCACAAAATCGCTTACCTACTGGCCCTGCCGCTACCTTACGGACAGCGACAGCGATGACCTCATGCGCCTGTTCGACCGCGTGGTGCGCGCCGGGAAAAACCTGTCGATACAGGCACATTTCAACCATCCGCGCGAACTGTCCACGGAAAGCGTGCAGCGGGCTATTGCGCGGATACGCAGCGCAGGGGCGCAAATCCGCACACAGTCGCCGGTGCTGCGGCACATCAACGACAACCCCGATTTGTGGTGCGAGATGTGGCGTAAACAGGTAGACCTGAACTGTATTCCTTACTACATGTTCGTGGCGCGCGACACCGGCGCCAGGCACTATTTCGAATTACCGCTGGAGCGCTGCTGGAACATTTTCCGCCGCGCCTACCGGAAAGTCAGCGGCGTATGCCGTACCGTCCGCGGCCCCAGCATGAGCGACCATCCGGGAAAAATACAACTGCTGGGCGTACAGGAAGTAAAAGGCGAAAAAATATTCGTACTGCGCTTCCTGCAGGCACGCAATCCGAAATGGGTCGACATTCCCTTCTTTGCCGCCTATGACCCGAAAGCCACATGGTTCAGCCAGCTTAAACCGGCATTCGGCGAAGAAAAATTCTTTTTTGAAAAACACCAAAAACCGGTTGTTACAAAACCTTTTCTGTTTGAATAAAAAATCGTACTTTTGCAAAAATTAAATAAATGCTATTTATGAAAACATCTTTTTTCCTTGCCGGACTGCTTTTCCTGGCCTCCGGCTGCCATCAAAACACCCGTTTTGATGCTTCCTTCAACATCGTTCCGCAGCCTGTGGCGCTGACGAAACAGGGAAACGCATTTACGATAGACGGGAGCGTCGCGCTGGTCTTCCAAAATGTAGACAGCGCTTCCTCCGTAAAACAGTACATCGAAACGTTTTTCCCGAAATTCTTCGGACAAAACCTTCCGGTAGCCGGAAAGGCGGAAAAAGCCATTGTCTTTGCCATCAACGAAACGCCGGATGCCGACCTGAAAACGGAAGGCTACAAATTAACGGTAACGGAACATGAAATTACGGTGAATGCCAACACGCCGGCGGGGCTGGTCTACGGATTACAGACCCTGTACCAGCTGGCGCCTGCCGGGGTTACCGCAGACAAACCGGAAAAAATTACCATCCCCGGCGTGGCCGTCACAGACTATCCGCGCTTCGAATGGCGGGGCAGTCACCGCGACGTGTCGCGCCATTTCTTTGACGTGGCGCACATCAAGAAACATTTGGACCTGATGGCGCTTTACAAGCTGAATAAATTCCACTGGCATCTGACCGACGACCACGGATGGCGCCTCGAAACCGACAAATACCCGAAACTGACGGAAATCGGCGCCTGGAGCGTCGACAGGAGCAACGTGGCCTGGCGCGAAGGCGAACCCCCGAAAGAAGGCGAACCCGCTACCTACGGCGGCTTCTACACGAAGGATGAAGTACGCGACGTGGTGGCATACGCGGCACAGCGCGGCATCGAAGTGATCCCCGAAATCGAAATACCGGGGCACTGCTCCGAAATACTGGCGGCGTATCCCGAATTTGCATGCGACGACTTTCCCTACTACGTCCAGATCGGCCCCTACTGGCCGCCCAAAGCCATCCTCTGCGGCGGAAACGACGCGGTGATGGTATTCTTGAAAGAAGTGCTCGACGAAGTGGCCGACCTGTTTCCCTCCGAATACATTCACATCGGCGGCGACGAAGCGTTTAAGGACAACTGGAAGGTCTGCCCGAAATGTCAAAAACGCATGAAAGACCTGCACCTCCAGAACGAAGAAGAACTGCAAAGCTGGATGATACGCGAAGTCGAAAAACATGTTATGCTCAAGGGAAAGAAAATTATCGGATGGGACGAAATCCTCGAAGGCGGCGTCACGCCAAGCGCCGTGGTCATGTCATGGCGCGGCGAAAAAGGCGGCATCGAAGCAGCCCGCCACGGCAACTACGTGATCATGACGCCCGACAATTTCTGCTATTTCAACTACTACCAGGCAGACGAGGAAACGGAACCGCAAACCATCGGCGGGTATGTGCCCCTTGAACAGGCCTATGCCTTCGACCCGGTGTCCGACAGCCTGACGGCGGAACAGGCGCAATACATCATGGGCGGACAGGCCAATTTATGGGCTGAATTTCTATTTACACCCGAATATGCGGAATACATGCTGCTGCCGCGCCTGCTGGCGCTCTCCGAAGCGGTGTGGTCGCCGAAAGAAAATAAGGAATGGGACTTTTTTGTCGCAAAACTGCCGGCGCAAAAACAACGCCTCGCCGCCCTCAACTACAACTATTGCGACAAGGTAGCCGGCATCAGGAAGCAGTAGGAAGATTTACAGATTGACGGATTTGGCCGGCGCATCAACGCGCCGGCGCATCATCCAATCGATAGGGGCGGGTTTGAAATCCGCCCTTATACATTAATCACATCAACACATCAGCTTTCATCTTTCAACGCGCACCCTTCTTCTTCCTGTTCTATTTCCAGGGTAACGTGCCGGATATTCAGGTTTCTCATGGCGCTTTTGATTTGCTGTTTGAGCGTAATGATTTGCCGGCCGCTCAAGCCGGGGGCTACCACCACATGCAGCGAGGAGATATTGTACTCGCCGTCCAGCGTCCAGAGGTGCAGGTCGTGCAGCGACTTCACGCCGTCCAGACTTTGCAGGGCGGTTTCGACGGCTTCGCACGACACGTTTTCGGGCGTTCCCTGCAGCACCACCCGCAAGGTATCGCGCAGGTTGTGGTAAATATTAAAGAGAATGTAGCACGCAATGCCCAGCGACAGGATGGGGTCGAGCACCGGCACATCCACAAAGATCATCACCACGCTGCCGACCAGCACGGCAGCCCATCCGAGCACGTCTTCCAGCAGGTGGAGGCTGACGGTCCGTTCGTTCAGCGAGCCGCCCCGCCTGAGGCGCAGCATGGCCAGCCCGTTGACCACGATGCCGGCAACAGCCAGCGCCAGCATGCCTTTGGCGTCGGGCGCCTGTGGCGCAACAAGGCGCTGCACGCTTTCGTAGATCACAAAAAACGACCCCAGCAGCAGCACCACCGAGTTGATGAGCGCCCCCAGCAGCGAGAAACGCCGGTAGCCGTAAGAATATTTGGCGTCCCTTTTTTTCCGCGACACTTTCTGGAAATACCACGCCAGCGCCAGCGAAAAGCTGTCGCCGAAATCGTGCAGCGCGTCGGAAAGGATGGCGATGCTGTGGGTCATGGCGCCGCCGACGACTTCGATAACGCTGAACGCAAGGTTCAGGAAAAACGCCATTTTAATGTTCTTGCCGGCATTGTGGTCGCCGGAATGGGAATGGGTCATTATGATTTACAGATTTACAGATTTACAGATTTGGCTGGCGCCAACCAACTTTCAACTTTCAACTCTCAACTTTCAACTTCCCGTTGCATTCGTCGCAGCCGGCGCACCGTCCTTTCTTTTTGCTTTTGCGCGAAGCGGCGTACAGTATGCTTCCGCCGACGATGGCCAGCGCCAGCAGCAGCACGGCGGCGGTGGCGGCGTTCATTTCCCCCAGCAGCGAGCCGGCCTGGTAGACCAGGAAACTCACCGTCCACGCGGTGGCGAACCAGAAGAAAAGCGTGAAGAGCGTCCACTTTGCGCTTTTCAGCTCGGCAAAAGCCGTGGCCACTGCGGCAAAGCAGGGAATGCTGAGGAGGTTAAAAATCATAAACGTCATGGCGGTGAGCGGCGAAAAGACCGACAGCGCGGCGAGCGTGGCAATGAGCGACGTTTCGCCTTCCTGCGTTTGCGCCGCCTCCCCGCTGAGGCCGGGGATGTAGAGGATGCCCATCGTGGCCGCCACCAGCTCCTTTGCAATCAGTCCGGTCAGGATGGCGACGATCAGTTTCCATGCCTCCGGCCCCTGCCCGAAGCCCAGCGGCACGAAAATCCAGTGGATGGCGGAGCCGATTTGCCCGAGGATGCTGTGGACGCTGTCGCCGGCGTCGAGCATGTCAAGCCGGAAGTTGAAGTTCTGCAGGAACCAGATGACGATCGTCGCCGCCGCCACAATCGTGGTGACCGTAATGAGGAATCCCTTGAGCTTGTCCCACAGGTAAAGCGAGGTGTTTTTGAGGCGCGGCAGGCGGTATACCGGCAGTTCCAGTACAAAGTTGGACAGGCTTTTTTTAAATACCGTTTTTTTCAGCGCCAGCGCCGCCATCACGGCCACCGCAATGCCGACGGCATAGATCGCGAAAACCACAAAGTCGGCATTGTCCGGAAATATGGCGGCCACGATGATTGACCATATCGCCAGCTTGGCGCCGCACGAGAAGAAGGGGATGAGCATTAGCGTCAGCCGTTTTTCCCTGATATTGTCGAGCGTGCGCGTGCCCATCATGGCGGGCACCGAGCATCCGAAGCCCATCAGCATCGGGAGGATGGCCTTGCCCGACAGCCCGAACCGCCGCAGCGGGCGGTCCATGAGGAAGGCGACGCGCGCCATGTAGCCGGTGTCTTCGAGGATGGAGAGGAACAGGAACAGCAGCAGTATCTGCGGCAGGAAAGTGAGCACGGAAAATACGCCGTTTGCCAGCCCGTTTACCAGCAGCCCGGCAGCCCACGGTGCGGTATCGATGCTTTGCAGGAGCGCCGTGAGCTGTTCGCAGGCGAGCGTTTGCAGCTCTTCGGTGTAGCCCTGCAGCAGCACGCCAAGGCTGGGAATGCTTTCGGCAAGGACGCCGAGCCGTTTGAGGAACAGGAAATCGGAGGCAAAAATCAGGTGGAACACCGCAAACAGGATGCACAGGAATGCCGGCAGGCCCCATATCCTGTGCGTAAGCAGGCGGTCGATTTTTTCGGACTGCGACAGGCTGCGGTTCCGGTAGCGCTTTACGACGGCGGGTTTCACCTCGTCCGTAATAAACCGGTAGCGCAGGTCGGCAATCTCCGCCTCGTAGTCCGCGGCGGGTTGCGGGGCGCCGGAGCGGGCGGCGCCGGCGTGCTCGAACTGCAGCTTCAGGTTCTGGATGGCGGTGGTCAGCCCCGTGTCGTGCAGCAGCTCGATGGCGTCGTTTTCCAGCAGCTTGACGGTATGGAAAACGGGATGTTCGATGCCGTGCGCCGCCACCCGCTGCAGCACGTCGCGGTAGAGCGGGGCAATGGGCGACTGCGGACTGCCGGCGACGGACGGGCGGAAGTCCATTGCGCACTGCCGGCTGCCGGGCACCGGCTGCCACGCGCCGAGTGTTTGTACCGCATGTCCCATGAGCATCCGGGCGTCGCAGGCGTTGAGGGCGCTGATGGGAACAACCGGCACGCCCAGCTTTCCGGACAGCGCCGCCGCATCTATTTCCGCGCCTTCGCGCCGGATCACGTCCATCATGTTGAGCGCAACGACCACGGGGATGTCCATTTCCAGCAGCTGTGTGGTGAGGTACAGGTTGCGCTCGAGGCTGGTGGCGTCTACGATGTTGATGATAAGGTCGGGCTTTTCTTCCACGATAAACTGCCGCGCAATGACTTCCTCGGGCGTGTAGGGCGAGAGGGAATAAATGCCGGGCAAATCGACAATGCGGATTTTACCGTTCCCCGCTTTTCCGGCCGCAGGCGGCACGTCGGGCGGCAGGTACGGGCGGCGGCATTTATAGACCCCCTCCTTTTTATCGACCGTCACGCCGGGCCAGTTGCCCACCCGCGCGGAGCTTCCCGTCAACGTATTGAAGAGGGTTGTTTTCCCGCTGTTCGGATTGCCTGCCAGTGCAAATCTCATACACCGTCCTCCGTTTTCATCAGCACGGCTTCGGCTTCGGCGCGGCGGATCGCAAGCTTGTAGCCGCGTATCATCAGTTCGACCGGGTCGCCGAGCGGCGCCGCTTTTTTGAAGGTAATGTCCGTGCCGGGCGTGATGCCCATATCCAGCAGCCGGCGCCGCAAAGGACCCGCGACCATCAGTTTCTCAACCGTCCCGTGCTCCCCTGATTTGAATTGGTTCAGTAATTTCGTCATCTCTTCTTTAAAAATTACGTACAAAGGTAAAACAAATAACGGTTTTTTCGATACCTATTTATAGGTATTTTTTTGAAGCAGTTGAAAGTTGAAAGTTGAAAGCTGGCTGGCGCCGGAACTTCTGACCGCGGTCAGAACCTTCCGCTTTTCAATTTTGAATTTTGAAGGTTGAATATTGAATGGCGGCAAGCGGTCAATGGCGTTAGCCAACTTTTCACTTTTCACTTTTCACTTTCAACTCTCAACTTTCAACTTTTTTTTTGTATCTTCGCACCTCAAATCAAAACTAAAAAATAAGCAAGATGAAATTAGTAGCATTTTTACAGGCGGCTGGAGATGCAGCCGCACAAACAGGCGCTCCGGGACAACCGGGCGCAGGCGGCATGTTCGGCGGCAACTCCGGCTTTTTAATTATGATGCTTTTGCTGTTCGTCGTCATGTATTTCTTTATGATACGCCCCCAGCAAAAGAAACAGAAAGAACTGCGCAAATTCCGTGAAGCCTTGCAGAAAGGCGACAGGATCGTGTCTTCGGGCGGCATCTACGGAACCATCGTGGAGCTGAAAGACCATTATGCCCTGGTGGAAGTAGACCAGAACGTGAAAATACGCATCGACAAAAGCACGATCCTGAAAGACATGTCGGACATGCCGGCAAAATAGCCGGCGGATCTCCATGGCGGGCGCCGCAGAAAGGACGTAGAAATGCACCGGTATGAAACTACTCATTCTCAAAAAATTATTCAGCAAATGGACGGGGATATTTTTTGTCTTTGTTCTGATTGCTGCTTTCGTTTGGTTTATAGACAAGCTTTCCGGCGAATACCACGCCAAATTTCAGTTGAAAATATGCATTTACAGCAGTACCGACGCCAGGACGCCGCACTTGTGTTCCGACGGCGTGCTGGCGGTATCTGCCCGCACCAGCGGATTCAGGATTTTGAAACAGCGTCTGTTTCCGGTACTGGAAATAGACGTGCAGCATCATCCGGTGCAGCGGACAAACTCCGGTCGCCGTTTCCTGCTTGTTAATGACATCAAGCAGGCGCTGAACGATGAAATGCGCATAGATTTTGTGGCGGCGGATACCCTGTTTTTTACCGGCGGGGGGGATGGCGATGTTTTGGAAAATCGCCGTGCACACAACCGCTGAAAGCGGGAACACGGACGGCCGGCGCCGTCGTTTAAACGACATGGATAAACACAATCAAATTCATTCATCATGGTGGCGTATGCAGCAGGTTTGACGGGAGGCATCGGCAGCGGGAAAACGATGGCAGGCAAAGTCTTTTCTGCCATGGGCATTCCGGTGTTCAATGCCGACGAGGAAACAAAAAGGCTGTATGACACCGATGCCGCACTGCGGGCGCAACTGATCCGCCTGCTGGGCGAAGAACTGTATGACGGCAACACCCTGCGCCGCCGGCTAATGGCAGCGCGGATTTTTGCGGATGAAACGCTGCTGGAAAAAGTAAACGCCCTCGTGCACCCGGCGGTGGTCGAATGTTTCAAAGCCTATGCCGCGCAGCAGCAGGCGCCTTATGTGCTGATGGAATCCGCGATTTTATTTACCGCCGGCATCCATCGCATGATGCGGGCAACCGTGGCGGTCGTCGCCCCCGAAGCGCTCCGGCTGCAACGGGTACGGCAGCGCGACGCCATGCCGGAAGAAGCTGTCCGCCTCCGCATGCGCCGGCAATGGACGGACGAACAGTGGCGCGGGGCGGCGGACTTTATAATTGTAAACGACGGAAAGCAGGCTGTATTGCCCCAGGTAATGACCGTCCATGAAAAAATATGCGCATTGGCTTTAGCAGGATAATACGCTCAACTATTAACTTTCAATTTTCAACTTTCAACCATCAACTATTATGACCGACTTACAAAAAATATATGCCATAAGCGGCTATCCCGGCCTGTTTCGCCACCTTTCGAAGGGCAGGAACGGCGTTATCGTGGAATCCATGCTGGACGGGAAACGCATGAACACCGGCGGCTCCATGCGCGTAACGGCATTGTCCGACGTCGCGATTTATACCAACACGGAAGAACTGCCGCTGCGCGATGCGCTTGTAAAAATCAGGGAAAAACAGAACGGCGCAGCAGCCATCGACCATAAATCCTCACCCGGCGAGCTGCGGAAATTCTTTGAAGAAATCCTGCCCGACTATGACCGCGAGCGGTTCTACGCTTCCCACATGAAAAAAGTGGCGGAATGGTACAATCTGCTGCAAAAAAACAACCTGCTTGACTTCGCCGAAGCCGAAGCAGAAGAAAAAGACGATAAGAAAGAGGAAACGCCCTCTTAAACCTTTAAGATATTACCGAACTTTTTAAATTATAAAACATGAAAACTGTAAAAAAAACATTACTGCGCGACTCCAAAACAGCACGCTGGGCGGCTTTGGCCGTAGTGGCCTTTACCATGCTGTGCGGTTATTTTTTATCCGATGTACTGGCGCCGCTGCAAACGATGCTGGAAGCGGAAAAAGGCTGGTCGGCAAGCGACTTCGGAACGTTCTGGAGCGCCTACGGCTGGTTCAATGTCTTCCTGCTGATGCTGATTATAGGCGGGCTGGTGCTCGACAAATTCGGCGTCCGCATCACCGGACTGGGCGCCTCATCGCTGATGGTTGCCGGCACGGCCATTAAATACTGGGCTATATCGTCCGTCTTTCCCGACGGCGCCGTTATCCTGGGACTGAAAGCACAGGTATTCTGGGCGTGCATGGGCTATGCCGTATTTTGCGTAGGCGTGGAAGTAGCGGGCATTACCGTAACGAAAATTATTGTGAAATGGTTTAAGGGAAAAGAACTGGCGCTGGCCATGGGACTGCAGCTGGCCACCGCCCGGCTGGGAACGCTGCTGGCGCTGGCGATAACGCCTTTCGTTGCCAAACATTTCCAGTCGGTGTCGGCGCCCATCCTGCTTAGCCTGATTTTACTGTGCATCGGATTAATATCGTTTGTCGTTTACTGTTTCATGGATAAAAAGCTGGATGCCGAAGATCTTTCGGCGGCAAGCCGGAGCGCCGAAGAACAGTTCAAAGTGTCCGACATTATGTTTATCCTGAAAAATAAAGGCTTTTGGCTGATAGCGCTGCTGTGCGTACTGTTCTACTCGGCAGTCTTTCCCTATTTGAAGTTTGCATCCGGATTAATGGTAAACAAATTCGGCATAGACGAAGAACTGGCAGGGCTTATTCCCAGCGTGCTCCCTTTGGGTACGCTGTTTTTAACGCCGCTCTTCGGAAACCTGTATGACCGGCGCGGAAAAGGCGCTTCCATCATGATTCTGGGGGCACTGCTGCTGATTGCGGTACATGCGCTGTTTACCGTTCCCCTCATCACGAACTGGATCGTGGCGCTGGTGCTGGTCATTATCCTGGGCATCGCCTTTTCGCTGGTGCCTTCGGCAATGTGGCCGTCCGTCCCGAAAATTATTCCCGACAAACAGCTGGGCACGGCTTTTTCGCTTATCTTCTGGATACAAAACTGGGGCTTGATGGGCGTGCCGATGCTCATCGGATGGGTACTGGAAACCTGTTGCAAAACCGGAACTATGCCGACGGCCGACGGCGCCACGCGGACGGTGTATGACTACACCCTGCCCATGGCGATTTTCATGACCCTGGGAATACTGGCGCTGATTTTCGCATTCTGGCTGAAATACGAAGACCGCAAAAAAGGATACGGACTGGAACTGCCGAACAGAACCAGCTAAACAAACACACGGCAAGGCAACCGGCGGGTCTGCCTGCTCCACTTACCATCAACGGGCATGAAAAAAATATTTCTTATCATTGAGCGCGAATTTCAGACGCGCGTAAAGAAAAAATCATTTATCATCACGACCATCCTCGTGCCGGTACTGTTTGCCGGCCTGATGGTCGTGCCGTTCTTCATCCAGTCGATGAAAGACGACCGGCAGAAAACGATTGTTGTCATCGACCGGTCGGGGCTGGCGGAAAAAGCGCTGGAAAATACGGAACAAACCGTTTTTCATTTCCGCCCCGAAGCATCGCTTGATTCGCTCAAGCAACAGTTTGAACGGGAAGGATGGTATGCTGTGGTCACGATCGGCGCGCCGGACGAAAAGAAGCAGGTTGCCGTGGCAATGCATGCGTTCAAGCAAATCAACATGGACGTGCAAAGCTATGTCGAACGCCAGATGGAAAAAGCCGTAGAACAGTATAAGCTGGAAGCCTACCGGATTCCCGGACTGGACACCATCCTGGCGTCCGTGAAGACCAGGATACCCGTCAGGACCTTTGTCTGGGGCGACAATGGCGAGGAAAAAGCCAGCCACACGGGCATCAGCATGGGCATTTCGTATATCCTCAGCTTTATGATATACATGTTCATATTCATGTTCGGCGGCATCGTGATGCGCGGGGTGATAGAAGAAAAAAACAGCCGGATCGTAGAAGTGATCGTGTCGTCCGTGAAACCGTTCCAGCTGATGATGGGTAAAATCACAGGCGTCGCGTCGGTAGGCCTGCTGCAATTTATAATATGGATCGCATTGACGTTGATTTTGGCCACGGCG
>JAIRYH010000052.1 GCA_031267855.1 Prevotellaceae bacterium | reverse complement strand
ATGCCCTGTATTTTGTGCGGCCCGGGGTCGCCGCCCGACAGCACGGGCGAGTCGGCGGGTTCTACGGCAATAACTTTTACGGACGGTTTGAGCTCTTTCAGGCGTTTGCCTGCGCCGCTGACCGTGCCGCCGGTGCCCACGCCCGACACAAGGATGTCGACGGCGCCGTCGGTGTCGCGCCAGATTTCCTCGGCGGTGGCGCTGTAGTGGATTTCAGGATTTGCGGGGTTGTCGAATTGCTGGAGGATAATGGAGCCTGGCGTTTCCGCACGCAGTGCCAGCGCCCTGGCGATGGCGCCTTTCATTCCCTCGCTGCCGGGCGTGAGCACCAGCGTTGCGCCAAGCGCCTTGAGCAGGTTGCGCCGTTCGAGGCTCATGGTTTCGGGCATGGTAAGGGTCAGTTTGTAGCCTTTGGCTGCCGATACAAAGGCCAGTCCCACGCCGGTATTCCCGCTGGTCGGTTCGATGATGGTTGCGCCGGGTTTCAGTATGCCGCGCGTTTCGGCGTCGTCTATCATCGCAAGCGCAATGCGGTCTTTCACGCTGCCTGCCGGATTAAAGTATTCGAGTTTGGCGATCAGCGTTGCGCCGGCGGCTTTTGATTTTTCGTAGGACGACAGTTCGAGCAGCGGGGTGTTGCCGATCAGGTCGGTTAGTTGTTTTGAAATTTTTGCCATTGTTTTATTGTATTAAAATTTTTTATGCAAAAGTACTGCCGCCTGCCCTTGCGTGAAATAGCACAATGATGGTATTTTTAATTTCCCGTTTGTTAAACCGGTGCATTTGTCGTATTTTTGCACGGATTTCAGGCCGGCAAACCATTTCCAAATGTTGTATCAAATCATGCGTCCCTTTATTTTATCCGATAATCAGTATATCACCCGGCAGGGCGTTGCGTCGTTGTTGCAGCAGCTGGCGCCGGGCAGTGCGGTGGTGGACGCTTCGTCGCGCGCGGAGCTGGCGAAGCAGCTGGCGCTTTATCCGGAGGCGGCGGTGGTGCTGGATTATACGCTGTTTGATGTTACGGAATCACAGTTGCTGAATATGCGGCAGCGGCGCCCGCATTCCGTCTGGCTGCTGTTTTCCGATGAGTTGTCGAAGCATTTCCTGCGGCAGGTATTGCTGTCGGGGCAGCCGTTCGGCGTGGTGATGAAGGCCGACGGGAGGGAAGATATTATTACGGCGTTGAAGTATGCCGCGCGGGGCGATGCTTATCTGTGCGATGTAGCCGTGCAGACGCTTCGCGAGGGCGTCCGGTCGCAGAACGCGCCGGGCAGGCTGACCGCCAGCGAGCGGCTGGTGCTGCATGAAATAGCGCTGGGAAAAACGACCAGGGAAATAGCGCAGGAGCAGCGTTTGAGTTTTCATACGATAAATACCCACCGGAAAAATATTTTCCGCAAGCTGGATGTGAATAATGTGCATGAAGCCATCAAGCATGCCTTTCGTGCGGGAATCATCGAGCTGGCGGAATATTATATTTAAGCGGGCGGCGGCGGTATGCCGAAGCGGGAAAAGCCTGAACCGGGGCGGTTATCGCACGCACCGCAGCGAAAGGTACGCCTGCCGGTGCCTGTCTATAAAATAGAATGCGGCGCTGTTGTATATAAGGTACCGTGCGTAGGCGTAGTCCGGTTTGTCGGGATGCGTTGTGGCGCTCCACCAGTGGCCGTAACGCCCGCTGTCGGAGAAGATGCCGCCCGAAAATTCGCCGGCAGGCAGTGCATTCCAGCCGTTTTTGTTTTCCCTGGTATTGTTGGGGTCGTATGTCCACAGTTTGTTTCCGTGAATGTCGGCATTGGCGGTTGCGTAGCTTCCCAGTTTTTGCCAGTAGCTTTGAAAGCTGACGGGGACGCCGTCGTTGAGGGCCTGTCCCAGGTCGTTCCATGCGGCAGTGTCGGGCGCATGCCAGCCCGGGGGGCATGTGGCGGCGCCGGTGGCTTCATCCCACGAGTAGAGGCGCCCGAAGATAATATCGTATTCAGGCTGGTTTTTGTAGCTTTTGCCGGCGCCCGCCCAGTTCAGGTTCTGCGTCATCCAGTCGTAGCTGCCGATGTGTGCATACCGGTAGGTTTGTCCGTCGCGCGCATCGGAAAAGGTACCGTCCCCTTCGGCAAGGCCGTTTACTGTTTCCGTAAAGGAATTTTCAATAAGCGTAACGGCCCTGGTTGTTGAGGTGGCATAATAGCCGTCGGCGATGCCCGAAAGGGTAACGGTCACGGCATTTTCCGTGCGCGGAAACTGATATCTGATTACCTGTCCCCACACATACGAGGAAGAAGGGGCGGCAATGCTCCACTGGTAGGTGATTTGATCTTTTGCGGGCGACGTGATGCCTTCGGCTTTCAGGAAAAGCGTGGTGTCTTTTACGATATAATCATGCATATTGGCGGTCAGGGAGCCCTGCATGCTCGCAATACCGGTGGATGCAGTTGTCTGGTCATCTTCGCCGCAAGCCGCCAGCAGCAGGCAGCCGGCAATGACCCCGCGCCATAAAAAGGATGGCAATGACGACGTATGTTTTACAAGAATGTTCATATAAATTAAGGTAAATACGCCGCAAAGGTAATTATTTTTTTATGATTATCGCAATTCAATTTTGAAGGTTGAATGGCTTACGCCGGTACATTAATCATATCACCGCATCACGACTGGCTAGCTTCTCCGTGGGGGTGCCCCCGCGTGGCGTGGGGGTAAAACGATTCTTAACTCTTATTGCAAGCAATGGTTTTTTAATATTCCCACAAATCCTGTTCAAAGTTGAACAGTTTTTCTTTGATATTCTCCGATTCCAGCATCATTTCAAAGTCGTTGCGGGTATAGGTGCTAATCAAACGATTGTTTTGGTTATTGGCTTCCGCTACGATGTGGGAATTGAAAAACCGCTTGAGGAATAAATCGTCAAATGACATTTGGGAAATTTCATTTTCACCCGTAAAGCAAAGGGTGTTTGCCAGTGTTTTCCGTATCTCCGGATAATATACCCAGAATAGCCGCGCTTTTACTTTTTCACCTTCTTCATCTTCCCCGTCGGCTGTGCGCAGCTGGCGGTGGTATACGCGAATGGGACAAATGCCGATGATCCTTACAAACATTTGCGAGTAACGGGTATCAAAGAACCATTCTTCTTTTATCAATAATTCCTGTACTTCACTCCAGTTGATTTGCCCGCGGATGATTACGGTCGTATCGCCTGTGCCGTCCATTTTAGGTCTTACCTGTTTGCGGTCGGCTGCATTAAAACGGGATATCAGGGTTTTCGGATCCAATACGGTAGTAAATTCATCGGAATCGGTATCATAAGCGGTTATATTGCCGGACTGAATAGCCTGCACCAATGCCTGCACCAAACTTTTACGTCCTTGCAGTACTTCGGTTGGATAGTATAGCGGGTAATTGATTTTTTCCCTCAGATCAATGATGCGCCATATTTTCCTTGCCCACATCACATCGGATTCGCGAGTGGGGGGATAGGGAATGGGCTCTTTTTCCTGAAGGATATCCCGGTAAAAGGCGCCGTCCATTACTAAACTTTGCTTGCGTTGCTCTTGCTGTTGAGCCGTGACGCCACTGGCGGCAAGTAAAAAAATACTGAATAAGGAAAATGTAATAAAATGTTTCATATTGCACATAAAGTTTTATCTGACTTTTACGATAAGGTCCGGCAATTCTACGTTCCCGTTAGGTCCTCTGGCAATGATATCCGTAAATGCGACGAGTTGTCCGGAGCGTACCCGGTTGAACAATTGTTTTTGCTCTTCGGTAAATAATTGCGAGCTGGAGTCTTTGTCTTCCAGGTAACCCTGAATGGTAGCGGATACCCTGAAAGAAACAACTCTGTATTTTAAATCGAAATCAAAATCTTTCATCTCGGCGAATATTCCTTGCGAAGCCATCAGGTCGCCTTTTGCAGCGCTTTTGGTAGTGATGCCTTCCAATCGTGGTGAGGGAATAGGTAAATCCTTTACACGAAACGACATGCCGCCCATATCCTTTCCGTCGAATTTGACGGAAACCCTGCAGATATTGCCGCTTCCCGGTGTGAGGAGAAATTCGTTTGCGCTGCGCGTGATA
>JAIRYH010000049.1 GCA_031267855.1 Prevotellaceae bacterium | reverse complement strand
AGCCTCCCGACGGGGTCACGGTCGTCGCAGGCGCCGGGTTTTGCCGTGAGTGAATACCACCGGCCGGCAAGATACATGGAAATATTATGCAGTCCGGCCGGGCGGTATACCACGATTCCTTTTTCCGCGACGTCGAATGAAGCGTGCAGTTTTTCGAGAAACTGTGCCGGCGACAGGCCGTTCAGGTCTTTTACCACGCGGTTGTAGTCCATAATTTTCAAATGGCTTTCGGGGAAAATCACCGCCATGAAGTAGTTGTATTCTTCGTTGCCGGTGTGGCCGGGGTTGGCCCTGCGCTTTTCCTGCCCCACCAGCGCCGCCGCCGCCGAACGGTGGTGCCCGTCGGCTACGTACATCGCCGGAATGTCCGCAAAGATTTCGGTGATGCGTTCCGTGACGGCTGCCCCGTCAATCGTCCAGAAGCGATGCCCGAAGCCGTCGTCCGACACAAAGTCATATTCCGGCGTTTGGGCGTCTGTTATTTTCTTTACGATGTCGTTCATCTCCGGTACGTCGGGACAGGCAAAGAATACCGGTTCCACGTTGGCGTCCTGTATGCGCACGTGCATCATGCGGTCTTCTTCCTTGTCCCTGCGCGTCAGTTCATGTTTTTTGATGCGGCCTTCGAGGTAGTCGTCCACACTGGCGCAGGCGACCAGGCCGTACTGGGTTCTGCCGTTCATGGTTTGCGCGTAGATATAATATTTTTCCCCGTCGTCCTGCACCAGCCAGCCCCGTTCCTGCCATTTTTTGAAGTTTTCGACAGCCTTGTCGTACGCCTGTTGCGAATGTTCGTCTATCACAGGCTCAAAATCTATTTCGGGTTTTGTGATGTGCAGCAGTGATTTTTCGCCGGCTTCGGCTTTTGCTTCTGCCGAATTCATGACGTCATAAGGGCGCGCCGATACTTGTTTTGCTATTTGCCGCGGCGGGCGCAGGGCGCTGAAAGGTTTAATCTTAACCATGTTATTTGTTGAGTTGGAACGTGGTGTCTCCGTTTTTGAAAAAATTTACGATCTGGCCGGCTGCGGCTAATCCTGCATTGAGGTTTGCTTCGGCGGTTTCGGCGCCTGTTTTCTTTGGCGTTGCAAAAACGCGCGCATCGAATTTCTGCTGCAGCGCCGGTATGTTCGAGGGCGCAACGTCTGTAGCGTATTTCATGTCGGCGCGTTCTTCGAGGAGCGCGAATAAGTCGTCTTCGTCGATCACTTCCCTGCGCGCCGTATTGATCAGACAGCCGCCTTTGGGCATAAGGCGAAGCAGCTTGCGGTTGATTGATTTTTTTGTATGGTCGTTTGCGGGAATGTGCAGCGTAACATAATCGCAGTTTGCATACAGTTCTTCAGCGGTATCAACGGCCGTAATGCCGTCGGCCTGTATGATTTCTTTTTTTACAAACGGGTCGAAAGCCAGGATGTGCATGTCAAAGCCTTTTGCAATGCGGGCAACCAGGCGGCCGACGTTACCGTAGGCATGAATGCCGAGTTTTTTTCCTTTCAGTTCAACGCCCGTGCCTGTATTAAATTTGTTGCGGCTCATAAATATCATCAGTCCGAAAACAAGTTCGGCAACGGCATTTGAATTTTGTCCGGGCGTATTCATGGCCACAATGTTTTTTTCGCTGCATGCATCCAGGTCCAGGTTGTCGAAGCCTGCGCCTGCGCGTACCACTATTTTCAATTTTGCGGCGGCTTCTATAACCTGTTTCGGAACCCTGTCGGAACGGACAATGAGCGCGTCCGCATCCGTCACGGCCGACAATAACAGGGATGCATCGGTGTATTTTTCGAGCAGGAGAAGTTCATGTCCTGCATTTTCAACAATCCTGCGCATGCCGTCAACGGCGGCTTTTGCAAAAGGTTTTTCTGTGGCGGTCAGTATTTTCATTTTCTTTGTTTTTTAAATTATTACCGGCTGTGCCCATCAGCCGTTTTTTTCAAATTCCTGCATGCATTTTACCAGCGCTTCCACGCTTTCTTTCGGGCAGGCGTTGTAGGTCGAAGCGCGGAAGCCGCCTGTGGAGCGATGTCCCTTGATGCCTGTCATGCCGCGCTCTTTGGCATAATTCAGGAACACCGCTTCCTGCTCCTCGAAGCCCTTGTTCATGACAAAGCAAATGTTCATCAACGAGCGGTCTGCTTTTTCTGCCGTGCCCGTGAACAGCCGGTTACGGTCGATTTCGTGGTACAGCAACGCCGCTTTTTCCACGTTTTTTTCGTAGATGCCCTGTACGCCTCCCTGTGCCTTCACCCATTTCAGCGTTTCATTCATGATCAGGATCGGGAACACCGGCGGCGTATTAAACATGGAGCCGTTTTGGATGTGTGTGCGGTAGTCGATGAATGTGGGCAGTGCGCGCGTTACCTTGCCCAAAATATCTTCACGCACGATAACAAACGCTACGCCCGCCGTGCCTACATTTTTTTGCGCGCCGCCATAAATCAGTCCGTATTTTGATACGTCCACCGGACGGCTCATGATGTCGGACGACATGTCGGCTATCAGGGGCACGGGGCTGTCAATGTCCGTATGGATTTCCGTCCCGTAAATGGTATTGTTGGTCGTAATGTGAAAATAGTCGGCGTCGGCGGGGATGTGATAGCCTTTCGGGATATATGCATAATTCCTGTCGGCCGACGAAGCCACTTTCACCGCCTTCTCGCCGCCGAGGATTTGCGCTTCCCTGAACGCTTTTTTTGCCCATACCCCCGTTTCGAGGTAAGCCGCTTTCTTTTCCAGCAGATTGTATGGAATCATCATAAACTGCATGCTGGCGCCGCCGCCGAGGAAAAGGATTTTATAATGGTCGGGAATATGCAGCAATTCGCGCCACAGCATTTCGGTTTCATTCATCACGGCTTCCCAGTCTTTGCTGCGGTGCGAAACTTCAATAACAGACATGCCGCTGCCTTTAAAATCTTTCAATGCGTCGATGCCGGCGGCAATAGCGGGTTTCGGGAGTACGCAGGGACCTGCGTTAAAGTTGTGTACTTTTTTCATATTTTTAAAATTACTGAAATAATCAATGTTTTCTTTTGCGGGTACAAAAGTACAAACAATTTCCCACAATGCCAAACAAAAAAAGTAACGGTTTTATGCTGTTTCAATAAAATATGTATAAAATCAACAGGAAAATATGGAATCTTGTAATGATTTTTCAGGATATGATGAAAAATAATTACAATAAGGTATTATAACACGCGATAGCCTTCCGTTTGTCTATCCCGGGCGCAGATGAAGCGATGAATGGTTAGAACCCGAAGAAATAACCGCACAGGCCTGCTGTCAGTCCCAGGATTATTTTCAGGCACTTGACGTAAATAAAAGCGCGCGGGGTTTCGGCAAGGAGCGGCAGGGCGGTATGCCCGTCCTGCACGAAACAGTTGGTTAATAAAATGCTGAACGGAATAGCGCCCTCCATGAACAGCGAAATGAAAATCATGTGCGGCCCCGATTCGGGAATGATGCCCACCAGTATGGCAATGACCAGCATGAGCAGCATGTTGTTGCTCATCCAGTCGCGGACGTGTACCTGTGCCAGCAGCAGGTGCGCCACCGCCAGCGCGCCCAGCGTCCAGAGGAAAATTTTGAGGAAATGTTTTTTGATCACATGTTCCCACAGGTGTTCCTCCAAAAAATGATTGTCCGCTGAGGCTATCAGAAAAAACACTACGGCACCGACAGCCGCAAAGAGCAGATTTAACCAGCGCTCGCCGAATAATATATGTCCTGCGGCGGTAGACAGGCTGTCTTCCGGAACATGCCGGTGGTCAAACAGCCCAAGCGACAGCACTGCAATAAAGGCCAGCAGTCCGCCCAGCAATACGGCACGCCGCCAGGAGAGCGGGCGGAAGTTATTTAAAATGCCCGCAGGAAATTTTCCGTGCGGCAACACATGTTCGTGCTCATGTATCACAAATGAGTGTGATGAAAAAGAAAGCGGGAAATTTTTTAAGCACCGGTTCACGGCCCATCCCGCCGTTACCGCCACAATGAATAAAATAGCATACACAGCCAGTGCCGCGACAGGCGACGCTG
>JAIRYH010000033.1 GCA_031267855.1 Prevotellaceae bacterium | reverse complement strand
CAAGAAAAGAACATCAATAAACGCTGCAAATATATTACTTTATTTTTTATCTGCAAATTTTATTTCCAATGGCAAATCTTTGCACCCCCTCTTTCATAATGCACAACGCATATATATTTTTTTTGTACCTTTGTCAGTCACTAATTTTAGAACACCGCTTATAATGCCTGAGTCTTATTTTGAGCCGGAAAGTATAACAAAATTTCGTGCGTTGCTGCAAACCGTCAAACGCGCGGTGGTGGTTACGCATCATAATCCCGACGGCGACGCTATCGGCACGAGCCTCGCATTAGCGCAAGTGCTCAAAATGCTGGACATAGACACAACCGTTATCGTGCCGAATCCTTTCCCCGAATTTTTACACTGGATGGACGGTGTGAAAGATATTTTGATTTATAAACACGGACATGCCCTGCCGAAACAATTATTATCCGAAGCCGATGTCATATTTTGCGTTGACTTGAACGCCCTCTTGCGGATGGATGCACTGGGTAAATTCATTGATACCCTGCCTGCGCCGCGCGTGATGATCGACCACCACCTGCAACCGGAACTGAAAGATTTCACCATTGCATTTTCAGCCCCCGACACCTGTTCCTCTGCGGAAACGCTGTATCATCTTGTCAAGGATTTGGGCTTGTTGCCGCGTTTAAATATAACGATAGCCGAAGCCATTTACACCGGCATTATGACTGACACGAACGGTTTCAGGCATAACTGTTCGCACCCTGAAATTTTCCACATCGTTGCGGAACTGCTTCAGTACGGCATCGATAAAGACAAGGTGTACAATGCCGTGTACAACAGCTATTCGTATGACCGCATGCGGCTGCTGGGATATGCATTGGGGAAAATGGTGGTATTGCCGGAATACCGTACGGCGTATATTGCACTGACGAAAGAAGAAATAGCCTCGTTCCATTTCCAGCCCGGCGACACGGAAGGATTTGTGAACTATCCGCTGCATATTAAAGACATTGTTTTTTCTATTTTCCTGTCGGAAAACCAGGATAATATTCGTATCTCTTTCCGTTCGCGCGGCAAATTTTCGGCCAATGAGTTTGCCCGGAAACATTTTGAAGGCGGCGGGCATCTCAACGCGGCGGGCGGTATCTCCCGGCAGACGGTTTCGGAAACGATTGCTAAATTTATCCAGTCCATAGCACCTTACAAAGATGAACTTGCCGCTGTGTAAAATATTTTTTTTATTCGTCTGCAGTTTTGGCGCCTGTCACCAAAACCCGTCGCGCAACGGCTTAAAGCCCGTTGAAGCAAGCCGGCCGGACAGGGACGCCATGATTGATGTTAACCGCAGGATGGTGGAAAAAGATATGGAACAAATTGAAACGTATATTAAGGAAAGGCAGTTACCCATGCAGCGGTTTGCCGACGGTTACTACGGCATGATTACCAAACAGGGCGCCGGACAGCCGGCGGTGGACGGCTTGATGCTGACTTTGCGCATGACCGTCCGGTTGCTTAACGGCACAGTGTGCTATAAAGACAGCGTACTGACGTTTGTACCGGGTAAAACCACCGCAATTCCGGGCCTGCACCAGGTGGCGAAATCGCTGAAAAAAGGTACGCTGGCGCGTTATATTTTCCCGCCGGCGATGGCTTACGGTCTTTATGGCGACGGGCGTCAGATCCCGCAGCGAAGCATTTTGGAGTACGATATAGAAGTATTGGAAGTACAATGAAAAAATCAGTTATCATACTTGTTTTATCTTCCCTCGTCGCTTGCACATCGGAAGTAGAACGCCTGGCGGTGTCGAATCAGGAACAGGCTATCAACAATTATATCTCGGCGCAGATGGCTGCCGACACATCCGTCAGGATGGTCGCCAACAACGGTTCGTACCGCCTGATCAGAATGCCCGGCAGCGCGCCGGAAGCCGCAGCCGGCGACTCGGTCAGGTTTTATTACATTGCATACGTGTTCTCGAATGGAAAAGGCATGGTGTTCGACACCAACAGGGATACGCTGGGATTCAAGGCAGACACATTGGGGCTCAAGACCGACGGCGGCATCGGCGTAGTCGGTGCAGGGCATTATATTCCCGGCCTGGACAACGGTTTGACAGGAATGAAAACCGGTGAAAAGGCGGAGTTGATTTTCCCGGCGGCACAGGGATTCGGGAATGTAACGGTAGGCCTGGTGCCGCCTTTGTCGGCCTTGCTGTTTGAAATAGAAATGATACAAATAAACAAATAAACAATGAGCAAGTACTTTTTATTTTTTTCTTTGGCGGCTATAATTTTTGGCTGTGCCAGGAGCATTGAGGAAAATGCGGACGATGCGGAAAGGCAGTATTTGAGCGCCTATGTGGAAATACAGGCGCGCGCAGGCACATTCTACGACTCGACCGCCTCCGGGCTTTACTTCCGGTTTCCCGACGGACGGCTGGCAACCGGCGCCATGCCTGCCGATACCGATTTTGTTTACGTAAATTATACGATGTACGATTTAAAGGGTAATATCATTACCTCCCAATACAACGAAAGCAGTGTGGCAAAGCAGCTGGGCACTTTTTCATACGGCACGTATTATGGGCCGAAACTGTGGGGCGTCGGCAGGTATATACTGACAAACGGACTGGAAGAAGCGCTGCACATGATGAGAGAAGGGGAAAAAATACGCATCCTGGTGCCGTCGTGGCTTTCTACCGGAGCTTCCGATACGCGGCAATACACTACCCCCACCGTCGTTGATATTGAGCTGTTGCGTGTAGTGCCCGACATCCGGCAGTTTGAAACCGACAGGCTGCGCGACTTCAGCGGGCAATATTACGGCGGAATGGATACCCTGAAAGCAAACTGGTATTACAAAGACCTGGAGCAGGGCGCCGCTTCGGATTCGGTAGCCAATATCGGCGATACGCTCAAGGTACGTTATGTCGGCTACCTGCTCGACCGTTTCGTCTTTGACACCAACATTGCCGACAGCGCCAGTTACCACAAGATTTACGACAATACCCAAACCTATACCGTCCTTTCGGTGGTTTATCAGGAAGCAACCGACACAGACGATTCCGGAACCGCCGAAGGAACCATGGATGTGGTCGACGGCTTCAAATATGCCCTTCAGCGAATGAAACCCGGCGGCGAAGCCGTTACTTTCTTCGCATCGGATCATGGCTATAAGGCAGCCGGATCGGGGCAAATACCGGCTTACGAACCATTATGCTTCTACATAAAGTTAGAAGGCATTGGACGCAAGCAGTAGAAAAATACAGGGTTTTTTATGAATATCCGGCACAGCCGCCGCTTTCCATTCCGCGACGGATGCCGTGTGAACAAACGCATCGGGTTGCGTGAGGTTCGCCGCCACGCATACCAGGGTGCCGGGCGCCGCTGATTCCAGGATAGCGGCAAATAAAGACAGGTTGCGGTAAGGCGTTTCGATAAACAGCTGTGTCTGGTTGCCGCTTGCCGAAAGGCGTTCGAGATGCTTGATCCGCTGCTGCCGCTCGTGCGGTTTCACCGGCAAATAACCCGCAAAAGCAAACGACTGCCCGTTCAGCCCCGACGCCATCAATGCCAGCAGCAGGGACGACGGACCGACCAGCGGCACTACCTCCACGCTCTTCGCGTGCGCCAGCCGCACCAGCACAGCGCCGGGGTCTGCCACTGCCGGAACGCCGGCTTCGCTCAACAATCCGATATCATTGCCCTCCAGCGCCGGTTGCAAAAAAGGCGCAACGGCTTCCGGCGCGGTATGCTCATTGAGCGTAAAAAACGTAAGCGTATCAATGGGCGCAGCGACGCCGGCCTTGCTCAAATACCGCCGTGCCGTCCGCAGTTCTTCCACCACAAAATACGTCAAACGGCGCAAAACCGCCAGCGTACCCTGCGGGATCACGTCGTCCACGGCGCCGGCGCCAATGGGCGCGGGAATCAAGTACAGTTTACCGGGGCGGCACACGGTTGCCTGTTCCGGGTTATTCGGTCGGTAAGTTTCAATTTTTTTCATGGCTATGATGACTGATTTTCGTAAAATGAGGAATGCTGCTGTTATTCGACCCGTCTATTACGGTTTGAAGCGGAATACATGCCGGCAGGACACGGGCGCTGCGGTGCGGCTATGGCGCCCGCTCAGCGCTTCACCAGCTGCAAAATCACCTCCGCTGCCTTTCGCGTACTTTCGACGGGCAGAAATTCATATTTCCCGTGCGGATTATGTCCTCCGGCAAAAATATTCGGACAGGGCAATCCCATAAAGGAAAGCCGTGCGCCGTCGGTGCCGCCGCGGGCTGCGGTGATGACCGGCGCCACACCCGCTTTTCTCATGGCGTCTATTATTTTTTCCACAATGTAAAAGTGCGGCAGGATTTTTTCGCGCATATTGTAATACTGGTCGTGAAGCGTCACACCGACAACCGCTGCACGATACGCTTCATTGAGTTCGCCTGCTGTTTTTTCAAGAAGCGCCTTCCGCCGTTCAAACCGTGCACGGTCGAAATCACGTATGATATAATGCAGGGATGCCTGCTCTTCCGTGCCCTGCAGGCGGGCGAGATGAAAGAAGCCGTCGCGCCCTTCGGTTGTTTCGGGACGTTCGCCGGCCGGCAATGCCGCATGAAAAGCGGCAGCCACATTCAGTGCATTAATCATTTTTCCCTTGGCATAACCGGGATGAATACAATTGCCCGCCACGCGCACCAGCGCTTCGGCGGCATTAAAGTTCTCGTATTCCAGTTCGCCCAGCCGGCCGCCGTCGACGGTGCAGGCAAAGTCGGCGCCGAATTTCCGGACGTCGAATCGATCGGCGCCCCGCCCGATTTCCTCGTCGGGGGTGAAGCCGATGCGGACGGCGCCATGCGGAAAATCGTCGTGCGACAGCAGGCAGGCGGCGGCGCTCATGATGGCGGCAATGCCCGCCTTGTCGTCGGCGCCGAGCAGCGTGGTGCCGTCGGTCGTTACGACCGTCTGTCCGGCATACTGTTTCATTTCCGGAAACTCGGCAGTGCGCAGCACTATGTTTTTCGCGCGGTTCAGCACAATATCGCCGCCGTCGTAGCACGCCACAACCTGCGGCCGCACATTGTCCCCGCTACAATCCGGCGAAGTGTCCATGTGCGCGATCAATCCGATAACGGGCGCCGGTTCGCCGGCGGTAGCCGGAATGGTAGCCATCACATAGCCGTTGTCGTCCGGCAGCACGTCGGCAGCCCCCATCTCGCGCAATTCGGCGGCGAGCAGTCCCGCAAACGCCCGCTGGGAAGGCGTGCTGGGACACGACCCGGAAGCAGGATCCGACTGTGTATTAAACCTTGCATAACGGACGAACCGTTCCAGAACCGCGGCAGTTTCTATTCTCATATCAGGAAAACAGGGATAATTGTTTAAGGAATAATGCAGCCATGGAAGAAAATCATTATATATTGCCCGGCAAAGGTAAAAATAAATTTGAAAATAAGCTGAAAAGATGTACTTTTGCAACATGCGAAAAATAGCTTTTATAATCAACCCCGTATCGGGGACAGGGAATAAGGACGCAATAGAGCGGCATATCAGCCGTCATTTCGGACAGGCGGCAGGCTTCGAAACGCTGCTGTATGCGACCCGCTGTGCCGGCGACGGCTGCGAGCAGGCCCGGCGGTTTGCCCGGCAGGGACTGGATGCGGTGGTGGCGGTCGGCGGCGACGGCACCATCAACGAAGTAGCGCGCGGGCTGCTGCACACCTCTACGGCCATGGGCATTGTGCCCGTAGGGTCGGGCAACGGGCTGGCGCGCCACCT
>JAIRYH010000008.1 GCA_031267855.1 Prevotellaceae bacterium | reverse complement strand
TTAAGCTAAAGCCGGAAAGTTTTAAGCTAAAGCGGAAAAGTTTTAAGCTAAAGCCGGAAAGTTTCCCGCCCGTTAAAAAAAATTCCGAACCGCAGCGTAAAAAGTTTGCGCTGTATTATTTTGATAAAAATTACAGCTGGCGGAAACAGCGGACGACTGCCGGATTACCACTCTCACCCACATTACTCGTTTGATAACTGTTGCAGGTGTTACCCGCTGTACCGTAATCCACATTAAACCCGTCTTCCCGTCCGGCATCATTGGTATACCAGGCCGGCACGCTGGCAATTGCGCCGTTTACGACGCCGAATACACTGGCGAAACCATAAGTGTCATTCACCGGACTGCAAAAGCTGTTATACGGACGCAAACTGCTGCATACGGCAGCTGCGGAACCGATGGCGACAGCAAGCGTACTGCAGGTAGCCCGGACAGGCAGCAACCAGCCGGGGGGACATATACCTTGCACGTTACCGGAGCTTCCATTCGTCCCGCCGGCATACGAAGCATAAACCTGCGCCCATGTATAACGCCTGCCGCATTCATCTTCCGTACAGCCGCTGATGGCAGAACCGACTCCCGCATATTTCACGTTCTGCGCCAGCCACCATTTGTTGTCGGGCATGTAAACAATGGTCGTTATTTTTATTTTCCTAATGCACACTACGCGCCAGGGAGCATGATGTTTGATTTTGAAAAAAAGCATTATCTTTACTAAAATTTTTCACACAATAAATTATGGACGGAATAAATTTTGTAACCAATGCATCCGGTGAAAAAACGGCTATTATGATAGACCTCGCCACACTGCGGCAGCAACCGGTATCAGGGCGCGAGGCGATGCAATACCTGTTGTCACTCGAAGATATCGAAGACATTATTGACGTGGAATTATCCCGTACAGAGCCGTCGAAAAGCTGGCATACCGTAAAACGCCGCCTTAAAAGCCAGCACAAATTGAGTGAGCATGTATAAGATTCTTATCAAGAAAAAGGCGGAAAAACAATTGGCGGCATTAACATTAGAGATTGCCGACCGTATAGCGCTTGCCATTGATGCATTAGCAATCAATCCACGCCCTGCGAATAACAAAAAATTGCAAGGCTATACTAATGTTTATCGCATTCGCGCAGGTAATTATCGTATTATTTATAGTGTAGAAGATGCTATTTTAACGATTGAAGTTATTAAAATCGGGCATCGAAAAGATGTGTATAATCATTTATAATGTGCCGCAGAATAATACGGCAATGAAAAACCCTGACAAAGTTTAGCGCTTTATCAGGGTTTTTCGTTTCATCCGGCATTTTACCGTCAGTAAACAGGCTGCCGCACGGTCACTTTTTCCTTACCGCAACGCCGCCTGCGCGGCGGCCAGCCGGGCTATAGGCACGCGGAAGGGCGAGCAGCTTACGTAGTTCAGCCCGATGCGGTGGCAGAATTCTACCGACGAGGGTTCGCCGCCGTGTTCGCCGCAAATGCCGAGTTTCAGTTCGGGGCGCACCGAGCGTCCGCTCACTACGGCCATGCTCACCAGTTGCCCTACGCCTTTCTGGTCGAGTACGGCAAACGGGTCGTTTTTCAGGATGCCTTTATCAATGTACATCGGCAGGAATTTGGCCACGTCGTCGCGCGAATAGCCGAAGGTCATTTGCGTAAGGTCGTTGGTGCCGAACGAGAAAAATTCCGCCGATTCGGCAATGCGGTGCGCCGTGAGCGCCGCACGCGGGATCTCAATCATCGTGCCTACCTTGTAGTCGATGCGGTCGTTGCGTTCGGCAAAAACTTTGGCGGCGGTGTCGTCAATGATTTTGCGCTGCGCCAGAAATTCATACAGGATGCCGGTGAGCGGCACCATGATTTCGGGAACGGCTTTGGTGCCTTTCTTTTTCAGGTTCAATGCGGCTTCGATGATGGCGCGTGTCTGCATTTCGGTGATTTCGGGATACAGGTTTCCCAGCCGGCAGCCGCGCAGCCCCAGCATCGGGTTCTGTTCCATCAGGCTTTCCACCCGCGTATGTATTTCTTCATACGGCAGTCCCATTACTTTCGACATTTCGGACTGTCCCTTTTCGTCGTGCGGCACAAATTCGTGCAGCGGCGGGTCGAGCAGGCGTACCGTCACCGGCAGTCCTTCCATCGCTTCGAAGATGCCCTCGAAGTCGGCTCGTTGCAGGGGCAGCAGTTTTTTCAATGCTTCGCGGCGTCCTGATTCGTCATTGGCCAGAATCATTTCGCGCATGGAGAGGATTTTGTCGCCCTCGAAGAACATGTGTTCCGTGCGGCACAGCCCGATGCCCTGTGCGCCGAATTCACGCGCCTGCCGGGCGTCGCGCGGCGTGTCGGCATTGGTGCGTACCAGCAGGCGGGCATTTTTGTCGGACAGGTTCATGATTTTTCCGAAATCGCCGCTCAGTTCCGGCAGCTGCGTGGCTACCTGACCTTCATAGACCGTGCCGGTAGAGCCGTCGAGCGAAATCCATGCGCCTTCGCTGTAGGTCTTCCCGTCGACGGTCATCGTGCGCTTTTTGCTGTCGATGGCCACCGCGCCGGCGCCCGACACGCAGCATTTGCCCATGCCGCGCGCCACCACTGCGGCATGCGAGGTCATCCCGCCGCGGGCGGTGAGGATGCCCTGCGCCACGTTCATCCCTTTCAGGTCTTCGGGCGATGTTTCGACGCGTACCAGGATCACTTTTGCCTGTTTGTCTTTGGTTGCCCATGTTTCCGCATCTTCGGCGGAGAAGACGATTTGCCCGGTGGCGGCTCCCGGCGACGCCGGCAGGCCTTTGGCTATGGCATGGGCTTTTGCCAGCGCTTCTTTCCGGAATACCGGATGCAGCAGTTCGTCCAGCTTGTTCGGCTCGAGGCGCAGGAGTGCGGTTTTTTCGTCAATCACGCCTTCGCCGAGCATGTCCATGGCTATTTTCACCATTGCCGCTCCGGTGCGTTTGCCGTTGCGGGTTTGCAGCATCCACAGCTTGCCGTCCTGGATGGTAAATTCAATGTCCTGCATGTCCCTGTAATGTTCTTCCAGCTTGCGCTGCGTGTTGAACAGGTCTTTGTATACTTCGGGCATCGCTTCTTCCAGCGACGGGTAGGTCTTTTTGCGTTCGTCTTCGCTGACGCCTGCCAGCTGCGCCCAGCGCTTCGAGCCCTGCAGCGTGATCTGCTGCGGCGTGCGGATGCCCGCCACCACGTCTTCGCCCTGTGCGTTGATCAGGTATTCGCCGTTGAACAGGTTTTCGCCGGTAGCGGCGTCGCGCGTGAAGGCTACGCCGGTAGCCGAATTGTCGCCCATGTTGCCGAACACCATGGCCTGCACATTGACGGCGGTGCCCCATTCGGCGGGGATCTGGTTCAGCCGGCGGTACAGGATGGCGCGGTCGTTCATCCAGCTGTTGAACACCGCCATGACGGCGCCCTGCAACTGTTCCCGGGGATCGGTCGGGAAGTCGTGACCGGTGTTTTTCTTTACCGCGTCCTTAAACAGTTTTACCAGTTCTTTCAAATCACCGGCGGTGAGTTCGGTATCGAGTGTTACGCCCTTTTTC
>JAIRYH010000153.1 GCA_031267855.1 Prevotellaceae bacterium | reverse complement strand
TCCAGCCCCGCCACAATCACCCGGACGCCGCCGGCTGCCAATTGTGTACATACGTTTACCAGGTAGTCGTCGAAAAATTGCGCCTCATCAACGCCAACCACTTCTACATCGCCCGTCATCAAAAGAATAGCGCCCGATGACGGTACGGGCGTGGAGCGAATGGCATTCGCATCATGCGACACAACCGATTCTTCCGAATAACGGGTATCTACCTGCGGCTTGAAAATCTCTACCTTCTGCCGGGCAAACTGCGCACGTTTCAGCCGCCGGATCAACTCTTCCGTTTTCCCGGAAAACATCGAGCCGGTGATGACCTCTATCCAGCCTGATTTTTTTGCGCTTTCTAAAAACATTATTTTATTGTATATTTGTGACAATTTTTACAAAAATACAAAAAAATGGATAACCGGAAAATTATCAACAATATTCTTCAGACCACTCAGAAAACAGTGCAGCTGCTGCATGAATGGCAAAACAAATCAATGATTGATTTCGAAGAGCAGAAAACAGTTGCCGACTTGCTGAGGCAAGCGATCTCGGATGTATGGACGGTTGCCAGCACCGATGTAAAACGGGAAAAAGAGAATAGCCTGCTGACGGAAAAACTGGATACCTACAAGGAAAATATACGAAAATCACTGGCTGCCTTCAGCGAGCAGTTGAATCACCTGGAAACACAGCCGGCCGTTTCCGAAAAGTCTGCGGAAAAACCGAATCTGAAAAAAGCAGAAAGAAAAGAGGAAGAAAAAACGATGGAAAAACCCGGCGGCGCAGCCACCCAAAACGACAGCCGCTCGCCATCCATTATTGATATATTTACGGCAGCCGATGAAAATTCATCGACTCTTTCCACGCCCATTAGCAGCCTGCATAAAGCCATTGGCGTAAGCGACCAGTTTTTATTCGTTAAAGAACTTTTCAACAGCGACGCCAATGCCTATAAAGCTACGATCAACGATTTGGACAACATGAAAAATAAGGAAGAGGCGCAGGAATACTTATCCCGGCTCTTTGAACAGGCGGACGGAAACAGCGACGCCTTCAAACAGTTTACCGCTTTGGTCAACCGACGTTATATGAACGCTTGATGGGCAAACTTTTCATAGTGCCTACGCCTGTCGGAAATCTTGAAGATATTACGCTCCGGGCGTTACGGATACTTGCCGAAGCACATGTCGTATTCGCCGAAGATACGCGCACAACGTCCGTGCTGTTCAAAAAACACGATATTCATACCCGCTTGCTGTCCCACCATAAATTTAATGAACATCAAACCGTCGAAACGATTGCCGAAAGGATAGTAGCCGGCGAAACGGTAGCGCTGGTAAGCGATGCGGGCACGCCGGGAATTTCCGATCCGGGCTTTTTACTGGTGCGGACCTGTCTGGAACACGATATTGAAGTGGAGTGTTTGCCCGGCGCCACCGCGCTTATTCCTGCACTGGTAAACTCCGGCTTGCCTTGCGACCGCTTCTGCTTTGAAGGTTTTCTGCCGCAAAAAAAAGGACGGCAAACACGCTTGTCGCAACTTGCCGGCGAAGAACGTACGATGATTTTTTATGAAGCGCCTTACCGGCTGGTAAAAACCCTTACGCTACTGGGCGCCGCGCTGGGAAGCGAACGCCGTGCTTGCGTTGCACGTGAACTCAGCAAATTTTTTGAAGAAAACAAACGCGCCACCCTTTCGGAACTGGCCGCTTACTACACCGCCCGCGAGCCAAAGGGAGAAATAGTTCTCGTGGTGGAAGGCAAACGGTAAAAGGATAATAAATGGGCTGCTGCAACAGCAATATATAATTCATGCCGTGAAGAAACTGATAAAAATACTCCTCACTTTAAGTAAAAGCGAACGTATAGGGATAATGGTGCTTTTTGCAGTGATGGCTGCATTTCAGGTGGCGCCGCATATTATTTCTTCGCACAAAACGGCGCCCGATTTCAGCGATTTTAAGAAAAAAATAGACAGCCTCTCCCAATTCCTTGCTGCCGGCGGGAATGAGATGACCGAAGTGCGCGACGTGGCATACAAACGCCATACATTCCGGCGGACACCGCAAAACGATTTTTTTGCTTTCGATCCGAACACCGCTGACGCCAATGCATTCGAACAGCTTGGATTTTCACCGAAGCAGGCGGCGGTTATTATTAACTATCGTGCCAAAGGCGCCGTTTTCCGGCAGCCCGAAGACTTCAAGAAGGTGTTTGTGGTAAGTCCCGAACACTTTGAACAATTAAAACCGTACATACAAATTGCGGAAAATTTCCGGACAACCGTAAAAAACGATACGCTTCGTTTTCCCGGGCGGGAAGCCGTAATGGTAGAACTGAATGCCGCAGACACGGCGGAACTCCAGAAAGTACGCGGTATCGGTGCATACACTGCCGGGCAAATAGTAAAATACCGCAAACAGCTCGGCGGCTTTGCCGCCATAGACCAGCTGCGCGAACTAAAAAACATGACCGCCGAACGCTTCGAGCAAATCGCCCCGCAAGTAACCGTTGACACATCCCGGCTTACCTTGATAGACCTGCTGACCGCCGACAGGGATTCGCTGGCAAAACATCCGTACATCGGCGCCTACGCCGCACGTGGAATTGTCCATTTCCGCACCGTGCAAGGATACTGCAGTATTGATGCGCTTGTCAAAAATAATATTCTGAAAGCCGGCAGGGCGGAACAGCTGCGGCCATACTGCATAAAAAACAATGAAACCGACAGCGTTGCATATCAACCGTAACTTTGCGTTGCAACAAGCAAAATGAAAATGGACAAATTATTTTCAGGTATCCTAACCGGCATCGTGGACACTGCCCCTGTGAGGCTTTGTTGAAACGGCATTCATCATATTGTAAAAAAAGTCATTGGCGTATCTTTGTATTTACAAATTTCAAAAAAGCAGATACATGGAGACACCACCAACAACCGTTGCAGCAAAGTCATTTTTATTCACTAATTTCGTTGTCATGAAATGGACATCTATTATACGGCATTTTTTCTGGCTTCTGTATCCTAAACTTTGCGAGGCTTGCGGCAACACATTGAATGAGCAAGAGAAAATTTGCTGCCTGTCGTGCCTGTATCATTTACCACGCACCCGCTACTGGGAAGAGGCGGACAATCCTTTGGAGAAAATCTTTTGGGGACATGTATCTGTGGAACATGCATGCGCATTATTTTTCTTCAGCAAGGGAAGCCGCTACCGCAAGATGATACACAAACTGAAATACAAGGGAAAGCCGGAAATCGGCGTAGAACTCGGACGGCAGTTGGGCAGAGAATTGAAAATAGCGCCGCTCTACCGGAGCGTAGAAGTCATTGTTCCGGTACCGTTGCATTCGAAAAAGCAACGCCGGCGCGGCTATAATCAAAGCGAGCAGATTGCCCTGGGCATCGCACAGGTAACCGGATGGAATGTGAATACATCGGCGCTTGCCCGCAAACTGTTCACCGGAACGCAAACCCAAAAAAACCGCCGGGAACGTTGGAAAAACGTATCGGAAGCCTTCTCGCTGCAGGATGCCGCCGCGCTGGTAAACCGGCATGTACTTTTGGTTGATGATGTAGTGACCACCGGCGCCACACTGGAAGCGTGTATCCTGCAATTGCAAAAGGCCGAGGGGTGCAGGGTGAGCGTGGCTACGCTGGCGTGCACAAAAAAACGGTAGTAACTGTTTCCGGGCGGAAGCTAACGCCTGCGGCTGCCGGCAATGACAGACGCCCATGAAATGAATCCGAATACGATCATCATAATGGCTTGCGTTTCGTGGGAAATGGTGGCGAACACTACGCCATGATTCTGCGGAATACCATAGATGGCAAACAATGTGAGCGAAACGAAAAAATGATAAGCGCCCATGCCGCCCTGCACAGGCGCCACCCAGCCCAAACCGCCCACAATCATCAGGAACAGCGCATCAACACCTGTGAGGAATTGCGTTTCGGGCATGGCTTTTATCACGGTGAACGCTTGCAGCCAGTAAGCAAGCCATAACAGGACGGTGCAGGACAGGAATTTTCCACGCTGCTGCAGGCGAAAACCGGCGCGCAGTCCGTCGTACAAGCCTGTCCACAATTTTTTCAATTTAACGGCTATGGCATGTTGCCTGATTTTTTCCCGGAACGCAATAACGGCGATGACGGGTAAGGCAATGACACCGGCTATGATGTACAGAATCGTGTAATTGCCGTCGGTTATGCGAGCCGCAAAGGGTTGCCATAAATTGTCGGAGAAAAATTTCCCGAATGTGTCGAACCGGAAAAACACAACGCTAATCGTTATAAGCAGCAAGCACACCATGTCGAAAACCCGCTCCATGACGACCGTGCCCAGGGATGACTCGAAAGGAATTTTTTCGGTTTTTCGCAGTGCGCCGCAACGTACAATCTCTCCCATGCGGGGCAGTGCAAAGTTAGCAAGGTATGTCAGCATGACGGCGTCGTAAGTATTCCTGAGTGACGGACGATAGCCCAGCGGCTGGATGATAAGCTGCCAGCGTCGTGCACGAACAATAAAAGCGGAAAAACCTGCCAGCATGGAAGCTGCAATCCACCAGTAATCGGCGTCTTTCAATCCGTCCAGCAACTCGCGAAACGACATGTCTCTGAAACAAAAGTACAGCAATGCTGCCGTAATGGACAAAAACAGTATATACTTTCCGGCGGTTGCTATTATCTTTTTTCCTGTTGCCATAGTGGGATATCCGTAATGATTTACCCTGTTATTTATCGGTTATTATTCTGTTTGTCCGCGAATCGGGCAAAACAATTGCCGGTGTGAAATGCCGCGCTTCCTCAGGCGTCATGGAAGCGTAAGCCATGATGATAATCAGGTCGCCGGGTTGCGTTTTGTGCGCCGCTGCGCCGTTGATGCCTATTTTCCCGCTGCCGCGTTCGCCTTTCAGCACATAGGTGTCGAAGCGTTCGCCATTGGTAATATCGGCGATGGTTACTTTCTCGTGCGCCACCAGATTTGCCGCATCCATCAAATCTTCATCAATGGTAATGCTGCCAACGTAGTTCAGGTGTGCTTCCGTTACCACGACGCGGTGGATTTTTGATTTTAATAATTCGATTTGCATACTAAGTTTAAGGTTGGAGGTTTAAAGTTTAAGGTTGTGGCGAGCGTGACAGCGTCATTTTCAGTTTAACCGTATGTTGTCAATCAATCGCACGGGATATGCATGCACCGCCGCAAACAGGCGCGCATGTGCGGCGTCTGCCCACTGTTTAAGAGGTTGCAGGGTTTCTTCGTCGGCAATTTCTATGTATTCTACTTCCAGTTCGCTGTCGGCGTTAATGGTATCTGTTACCCATTTTTTCAGTTCCGCCACCGGAAGGGTTTGTGTTTTTTCTTTTGCTTTTGTCAATGTCGCCGCAATGAGCGGGGCATGTTCACGTTGCTTTGCCGACAGTAACGTATTGCGCGAACTCATCGCCAGTCCGTCATTTTCGCGTACCGTCGGGCAGCCGGTGATGACGGTTTTTTCTTTTAACTGCCCTGCCAGCGCACGGATAATTGCCAGTTGCTGGAAATCTTTTTCGCCGAAAAATGCATAATCGGGTTGCACGACGGCAAATAAACGGCTCACCACTTGCGCCACGCCATTGAAGTGTCCGGGGCGAAATTTTCCTTCCATTACTTCGCCCAGCTTTCCGAAATTAAACAGGCGTGTATCGGTTTGGGGATAAATTTCCTTTTCGTCCGGCGCAAACAGGATGTCGGTGCCGGCTGCTTGCAGCAACACGCCATCGCTTTTCAATGTGCGCGGATAATTGTGCAAGTCTTCAGGATTATTGAACTGTGCAGGATTAACGAATATGCTTGCTACTGTAGTGGTGCATTGCTGCCGGCAAGCCTGTACCAGCGAAAGATGTCCGGCGTGCAATGCCCCCATCGTCGGCACAAAGCCAATTGTTTTTTT
>JAIRYH010000115.1 GCA_031267855.1 Prevotellaceae bacterium | reverse complement strand
TACTGATCGGCGCATTCGGCGTGGCGAACATCATGTTCGTATCGGTCAAGGAGCGGACGCCGGTGATAGGCATTCAAAAAGCAATGGGCGCAAAAAACTACTTTGTGCTCATGCAATTCCTCTACGAATCGGTGCTCCTCACGCTGGTGGGCGGATTGCTCGGGCTGCTCATCGTCTTTGCCGCCACCAGCTTCGTCACCTACGCATTCGACTTTTCCATCCCGTTAACGCTGATAAACATTTTGCGCGGCATCCTTATTTCCACGGTTGTCGGCATCCTTGCAGGAATTATTCCCGCCATCAGCGCCTCAAGGCTGAACCCGGTAGTAGCCATTTCCCATTAGGGACCTTTACGGATTTACGGATTTACGGATTTGGCGGGCGCGCCGGGAAGTCAGTATAACCGCCATTTGTTTCCCCGCCGCGGGAGATGCCGGCTTTGATATTTGCGCCTGCATTGTCATGGCATAAAAAGTTTTTTGTACATTTGTGAAAAAAAATATGTCCTATCATTTTAATGCCACCGTATCCGAATCAGGATATATCCCGATACCATCCTGCCATGACTTAATCAATAAACAGGTAGCGGTAACCGTTAACCCTTTTTCCATACACCGCAGCACCAAAGAACGCCTGGCGGCATTTTTTGCACAAACATCCCGTATCGAACATTCCGGCAGTGCAACGGAACTATCGTGGGGCAAACCGGCAGGTAAAGAGGTATGGTAAGGCAGGGCGATATTATCTGGCTGGATTTCGACCCGCAAACCGGGCACGAACAGCGTGGAAGACGTCCGGCAGTCGTTGTGAGCAATGAAAGCTTTAACCGGTTTACCAAAATGGCGATGGTCTGTCCCGTTACCCATACGGATAAGGCACATCCGTTTCACATCCGGTTAAACAGTCGAACGCAAATTGACGGTGTTATTCTTTGCGACCAGTTGAGGACGCTGGATATTTATGCCCGCCGGTTTGAATTCATAGAGCGGCTGCCCGAAGACCTGTTATTTGAAGTAACAGATATCATCAGTGGCTTTATAGAATCGGACTGATGTTTTACTCCCCCAGCTAAAAACACAACGAAGCCGGAATGGAAACAGCGTTCCGGCTTTGATATTTGCGCCTGGATCGCCATAGCAAACGGCACAAACAATCGCTCGCGCCATTCCGGTTTTCTTTTCGTACCTTTGCGGCCTACTCCCTGTTACGGTGGACATCTTTCACGAAATATTACAGCAATACTGGGGCTACGGACAGTTCCGCGCCTTGCAGGAAGACGTCATCCGCGAGGTCTGCGAAGGGCGAGACGTGCTGGCGCTGATGCCTACCGGAGGCGGCAAGTCCATTACGTTTCAAGTGCCCGCCCTGGCAAAGGACGGCATTTGCCTGGTGATAACGCCGCTCATTGCGCTCATGAAAGACCAGGTGGAAAACCTGAAAAAGCGCGGCATAAAAGCATTGGCCATTTACTCCGGCATGACGCGCAAAGAAATCGACATCGCCTTCGACAATGCCGTATACGGGCCGTATAAATTTTTATACCTCTCTCCCGAACGCCTGGGCACCGAGATTTTCCAGGTGCGCGTGCAGAAAATGAACGTAAACCTGTTAGCCGTCGACGAGGCGCACTGTATTTCCCAATGGGGCTACGACTTTCGCCCGTCGTACCTGGAAATAGCCGGCGTGCGGAAACTGCTGCCCGGCGTGCCGGCGCTGGCGGTTACCGCCACGGCTACGCCCGAAGTGGCGCGGGACATTATGGAAAAGCTGAAATTCCGTAAGCCGAATCTACGGCAAAAAAGCTTTGAACGGAAAAACCTGATCTATGTCGTGCGCAAAACCGAGGACAAGAACAGCCAGCTGCTGCGCATTTGCAGGAACGTGCAGGGAACGGGCATCGTGTACGTGCGCAACCGCGGGAACACGCAGGAAACAGCCCGGTTTTTAAACAGCCACCACATCAGCGCCGACCACTATCACGCCGGACTGAGCGCTGAAATCCGCAGTACAAAACAGGACGACTGGAAACAAAACCGCACGCGGGTGATGGTTTGTACCAACGCTTTTGGAATGGGCATCGATAAGCCCGACGTCCGTTTTGTAGTACACGCCGACTTACCCGACAGCATCGAAGCCTACTTTCAAGAGGCCGGACGCGGCGGGCGCGACGGGCGAACGGCCTATGCCGTGCTGCTGTACGACGACGCCGACCGTCAAAAATCGGAACAGCGGCTGCGCACGGCCTTTCCGCCGGTAGAAACCATCAGGGAAGTGTATCAGAAAATTTACATGTACTTTAATATCCCTTACGGCGCAGGAAAAGGAAGCGTTTTTGACTTTAGCCTGGTGGATTTTTCCGTGAACGCCAAAATTCATTCGCTCACGGTATACAATGCACTGAAATGCCTGCAGCGCGAAGGCTACCTGGAACTCACCGACGAGCTGAACAATCCGACACGCATCTATTTCGTAACAACCCGCGATGACCTCTACAAAATCCGCGTACAAAACGAAGACCTGGATCATTTCATCAAATGCCTGCTGCGGGCCTACACCGGCTTATTTACCGGCTTCGTGCCCATTGACGAAATCTATCTGGCAAAAATCATGAACGTCGAAACGGCCGTCATCAACGACTGCCTGCTGCGACTGTCGCGCATGCGGGTGATTGACTACATCCCGAAAAAACGAACGCCGCTGCTGCTCTTCAACGAAGAACGCCTGGATGAAGGAAACCTCCGCATATCCAAAGAACACTACGGCGACCTGAAAAAACGCCACGAACAGCGCGCGAAAGCCATGCTGCACTACGCCGCCCATGCGGAAAGATGCCGCAGCCGGCAGCTGCTGGCCTATTTCGGCGAAACCGCCGCCCCCCCCTGCGGCCGCTGCGACGTATGCACCGGACGAAACGAACCGGATGCAGGAAATTATAAATTCAGCCTGCTGAAAGCGCAGTTGAAAACCGTTATTTGCGAAAATTCTTTCACCGTCACGCAGTGCATCGACCGCATGGCGGCCGACCCCGAAGCCGCCATCAGCGCACTGCGCCGCCTGATCGACGACCATGAAGTGTACGAAGCCGATGACGGCATCCTGAAGTTGAAAGTTGAAAGTTGAAAGTTGAAAGTGAAAAGTAGAGCCGCACGGCCGTGCGGCTTTTCAGTTGAAAGTTATGTGACAAGCGCATTATGGCGTTAGCCAACGTTCTACTTTCTTCTCTCTACG
>JAIRYH010000045.1 GCA_031267855.1 Prevotellaceae bacterium | reverse complement strand
CAATCGTAAACGAACAGTTCCGGCTGCCCGGAAATATCAGGGTACTGGCGGTGATTCCGCTGGGCTATCCCGCCGGGAAAAATACGCCGAAAGATAAGTTCGACGCGGCAAGGATTCATTATAACAAATGGTAATTATGAGTTATGAATTATGAGTTATGAGTTGCGACAAGCGCGTAATGGCGTAAGCCAACTCATAACTCATAATTCATAACTCATAACTAAATTTTTGTATAATCCGGAAAAATATAGTACTTTTGCAATCCGAAATTTGAAAAAGAAATAATATGAAACAACATCTTCATCCCGATAATTATCGCATGGTGGCATTCAAAGACATGTCGAACGACCACGTATTTGTTACCCGCTCGACGGTGCAAACCCGCGAAACCATTAACCTCGACGGCGTAGAATATCCCCTTTACAAAGTCGAAATTTCCAATACCTCGCATCCGTTCTATACCGGAAAAATGAAACTGGTAGATACCGCCGGACGCGTGGATAAATTCCGCAACCGCTACAAAAAGGCGCTGGAAGCAAGAAAATAGGATGGAACTGCCCGTCCCGTTCCGGCTGTCGCGGAAGGCGGCCTCCCTTATTATGCCGCCATCCTGCAATAATACGTGACTTTTATTCGGTATTGCACACATCATCCCATGCTGTTATTCTATACCCCGCATATATCCGGCGAACGTTATGTGCTGCCGGAAGAAGAAAGCAGGCACTGCATCCGCGTACTGCGCCTTTCGAAGGGCGACACGCTACACCTGACCGACGGCAGGGGCGTCCTCTACACCGCACAGATCATAGACGACAGCGTTAAACATTGCGAAATAAAAATTACCGGAAAGCAGGAACACTGCGGCGCGCGCAATTATTACCTGCACCTGGCGGTGGCGCCCACCAAAAATAACGACCGCTACGAACAGTTCCTGGACACCGCCACCGAAACAGGCATTGATGAAATTACGCCCGTTATATGCGACCATTCCGAACGCCGGACGGTAAAAACCGAACGTCTGGAAAAAATACTGGTCGCCGCCATGAAGCAGTCGCTTAAAACGCGCCTGCCGCAGCTGAACCGGCCCACCGCTTTTGCCGATTTTATCCGGCAGCCTTTCGACGGCGGAAAGTATATCGGCTGCTGCCACCCGGACATACCGCGCGAATTGTTCTGGAAAGCCCTGCCGCCGGATAACCGGCGCGTACTGATGCTTGTCGGACCCGAAGGCGACTTCTCGGCATACGAAATGCAGGCCGCCCTGCAGGCAGGATTCAAAGCGGTCAGTTTCGGCGAGAGCCGCTTCCGCGTCGAAACGGCAGCAATAATAGCCTGCATGGCAACGTACATGAACTGAGCGTTACGAACCGGCGGTGCGCGTGCCGTCATCTTAAATTTTAAATTTCAAGTGCTCTCATTACCGTCAAACCAACCACTAAGCATTATCACGCTTGGCTGCGCTAAAAACCTCGTGGATTCCGAGCGATTGATGCGGCAGCTGCAGGCGGCAGGCTTCCATGCGGTGCACGACAATGCCGCCGGCGCAAAAACCGTACTCATTAATACCTGCGGATTTATCAGCGAGGCAAAAGAAGAGTCGGTCAATACCATCCTGTCGGTTATTGCGGCGAAAAAGCGCGGCGACGTGGAACGCATCTTTGTGTTCGGCTGCCTTTCGCAACGCTACCGGAACGAGCTGCGGCAGGAGTTGCCCGAAGTAGATAAGTTTTTCGGCGTAGATGAATTTGATAAAATCGTGGAAACGCTGGGCGGTGTCCCAGCCCCGAAATTCCTTACACAGCGGACGATTGCTACTCCGCCGCACTATGCGTACCTCAAGATTTCGGAGGGCTGCAACCGGGGCTGCTCCTATTGCGCCATCCCGCTCATTCGCGGCAAGCACCGCTCCACGCCCGTTGAACAGCTGGCAGTGGAAACAAAGTTACTGGCGGCACGCGGCGTACGGGAACTGCTGATTACCGCGCAGGATACGACGTATTACGGGCTTGACCTTTACGGCAGCCGCCGGCTCGCCGGACTGCTGGAGGTTCTTTCGGAAGTGAACGGCATCGAATGGATACGCCTGCATTACGCTTATCCCGCACAGTTTCCCGAAGACGTGCTGCCGGTCATTCGTGACAACCCGAAACTTTGCAAGTATCTGGACATTCCGCTGCAGCACATATCCGACAGGGTTCTGAAGAACATGCGCCGCGGCATCAACAGCCGGCAAACCCGCATGCTGGTCGAAAAACTGCGTGCGGAAATTCCCGGCATTGCCCTGCGCACTACCTTGATTGCAGGGCATCCGGGCGAGGACGAAACGGCATTCCGCGAACTGGAGGATTTCGTGCGGGAAACATGCTTCGACCGGCTCGGCGTATTCTGCTACTCCGAAGAAGAAGGCACGTACGGGGCACAGCATTTTGCCGACAGCATTCCCGCCAAAGAAAAGCAGGCGCGCCGCGACCGCATCATGTCCGTGCAGGCGCACATTTCGCAAAAACGGAACGAGGAAAAAATCGGGAAAACATTCCGTACCGTTATCGACCGCCTTGAAGACGGTTGCTATACGGGACGCACGCAGTACGATTCGCCGGAAGTGGACGGCGAAGTGTTGATTTCCGCAGAAAACAATACGTTGCAGGTCGGGAAATTTTATAACGTGGAGATTACCGCGGCGGATACCTATGATTTGTCCGGACGGGTTATCTGAAACATGTTTGCAACTTTCCGGCGGTATCAGTGCGCCGGCTTGATTTTATTGATGATTTCATAGGCATTGGCAAATCCTGCATTTATTACTCGCGCATCAGTTACGCCGTCATAATATCCCGATAAGTGTAAAATATCGTATGCATTATGTAAATATTGCAGCAATTTTCTATCTATTTTGCCTATATTTCCGGTATAAAATTCGATAGACCGGCGTCTTTTTTGGGGCAGTTCCACATCTTTCAGCGCAAGGTAGGCATCAAGCGCGAGGAGTACGCCGCTGTAAGCTGTTCCGCAGGCGGTGCGAACATATTTCCGGTCTTTATAGTAGTTGTCTTCTTTCTTCGCCTTCTGTAACGTTTCTTTGGCGTTGTCCATGTAGCGAACCGCTTCCGCATAGCTCTTCCGTTTTAGTTCATGTTGTTCTTCGATAGACATGATTATATGGTTTAAAAAGATGGGACAAAGATAGGAATTATTTTGATAAGTCAAAAAGGATAATGAAGTGATCAGGCCGGGCAGCCGGGTGATGTCCGGATTTCTTAATCACCTGATCGCTTATTTTCCGCCGCTACAGCAACGACATCTGTATGGCTTCCCCGTCACGGTTTGGGGGCTGTGTGTCCGGCGCTGCTTTTTTCAGCGGTTCGATGAATTTGACGGTACCCACGTCATATACGGTCAGGCGCTTGCCTTTGGCGCGGAAGCTTTTTACGCCGATGAACGCATCCACATCAATGGCTTCAGGCGCGTGGCGTGCCTGTTTGCCTTTAAACGTCAGCTGCACCTGCGGGAACGGGTCTTCCGAAAGTTCCACCGGATAGGAGCCGGGGTGTTCGCCCACGAGCGATTGCGGTGCGGCGTCACTGGCTTCGAGGGTGAAGCGTTTGAGGTAAAAAGCCTTTTGCTCGGCTTCGTAGTAGGTCAGCGAGAATATTTTTTTGCCGTCGAATTTTTCCATGCGCAACAGGTCACTGTCGTAGCGATTGCTTAAATCGTAGCTGGTGGTGCAATAGGTTCCTTTTTTCGTGATGACCGCGATGCGTTCGCCGTTGTGAAATTCACCCAGCAGGATCCCGCGCCGGTCGGTGTTCAGGCGCCGCACGTCGGCGTCGAACCAGATTTGCTGCCCGCCCAGTGTCGATTCGCCTTTTTCCTTCAGCACAATTTTATGAATAGCGTGGCGCGAGAGGATATTTCCCATGGTGCTGCGTCCTTTTATCGCCAGCTGACTGAAGTTGAAGTCGAAAATCAGTTTTTTCAGTTTCGGGCGGGGTTTCAGGTAAATTTTCAACACTTCGGCTTCGCCATTGGGATTGGCGGTAAACCACAGCACTTGCGATCCTTCCTTGCCCTGTGTGACGTCATATTCCTTGTCGCGTGTGACGCCTGATACAAAGAACCGCTTTACGAAGATTTGCCCGTTTTTGCCGTCGCGGTATGCTGCGTTGTAAATCGTACGCTCGTCGTTGCGCTTGAATACCGCCACATGGATGATGTCTTTGCCGAAGAACGCCTTTTCCTGCACTTTGGATATGACGTATTTCCCGTTGCGCAGGAATACGATAACCTCGTCAATATCGGAACAGTCGCACACGTATTCTGCCTGTTCATCGCGTTTCAAGTCCATGCCGGCAAATCCCTCGGCGCAGTTTACATAGAATTTGGCGTTGGCCACAGCCACCTGCGTGGCTTCAATGGATTCGAAGCTGCGCAGTTCGGTTTTGCGCACGAGGTTTTTTCCGTATTTCTTTTTTAGCTGGCGGAAATAGTTCACCGTATAGTCCACGATGTTCGAGAGGTTGTTTTCGACTTCTTCGGTTTCCGCCTCAATGTTTTTAATGCGCTCGTTTGCCGCCTTGATGTCGAATTTCGAGATTTTGCGTACCGGCTTTTCGACCAGCCATGCCACATTTTCGGGTGTGACGGGGCTTCGCAGTTTCTTTTCAAAAGGTTTCAGCGCCAGTTCCACCGCGTTTAGCTGCGCTTCCCAGGTGTTGGCGTCTTTTTCCAGTTCGCGGTATATTTTCTGTTCAAAGAATATTTTTTCGAGCGACGAGTAATGCCAGTCTTCGTGCAATTCCGCCAGGCGTATCTGCAGTTCCTGCTGCAAAAGGTTTTTGGTGTGTTGTGCATTGTGGCGCAGGATTGTTTTTACGCCGATAAAGTGCGGCCTGTCGTTCTGAATGACGCAGGCATTTGGCGAAATGGAGACTTCGCAGTCGGTGAATGCGTACAGTGCGTCAATGGTTTTGTCGGGCGACATGTCGGCGTGCAGGTGGACGACGATTTCCACATTCCGCGAGGTATTGTCGTCCACTTTCCGGATTTTTATCTTGCCCCTGTCGTTGGCTTTGAGGATGGATTCGATAATGGACGATGTGGTCTTGCCGTAGGGGATATCGGTAATGACCAGCGTTTTTTTGTCGGTCTTGCTGATCCGTGCGCGCACTTTTACCACGCCGCCGCGCAGTCCGTCGTTGTAGCGCGTGCAGTCGGCCAGTCCGCCTGTCGGGAAGTCGGGGAACAGGTCGAACTCTTTTCCTTTCAGGTGTGCCATGGCGGCGTCAATGAGTTCGTTGAAATTGTGGGGGAGGATTTTCGAAGCCAGTCCCACGGCAATGCCTTCTACGCCCTGCGCCAGCAACAGCGGGAACTTCACGGGCAGGGTTACCGGTTCGCGGTTGCGGCCGTCGTATGAGTCCATCCACTCCGTTGTTTTCGGGTTAAAGATGACTTCGTTGGCAAAAGCCGTCAGTCGTGCTTCGATGTATCGTGGTGCGGCGGCGCTGTCGCCAGTGAGGATATTGCCCCAGTTTCCCTGGGTGTCAATCAGCAGGTCTTTTTGTCCCAGCTGCACCAGGGCGTCGCCGATGGAGGCGTCGCCGTGCGGGTGGTATTGCATGGTGTGCCCGATGATGTTTGCCACTTTGTTGTAGCGTCCGTCGTCGATGCGTTTCATGGCATGGAGGATGCGGCGCTGCACGGGTTTCAGCCCGTCGTCGATATGCGGCACGGCGCGCTCCAGGATGACGTAAGAGGCATAATCCAGGAACCAGTCCTTATACATGCCGGGCAGCTTGTATTTTTTCTCGCCTTCATTGATGAGCCTTGTATAGCGCCCTTCCTCGCCGGCAGCTAATTCTTCTTCCAATTCTATATCTTCTGACATTTTTTTTGTGATTTATTTGTATCTCGCAAAATACGTGTCGATTTCCGGACGCAATGCTACGCCTGCTTTTTCAAAGCAATCAAGCAATTCCTCATATGCACCTTGTCCGCCGAGAAAATCCCAAAATTTTTCGGCAACCATTAATTCTTCTTCCAAATCAAGCATCCCTGCTAATGTCCAAAATTGATAAGGTTGCGGCTCATAAGGGTTATAAGGAATGGCTATTAAAGTATGTACTTTTGCATCTTTATTTTTCGTGTAAACAATTCCTGCCCATTCGAGCAAAGTTTGTTTGTATTTTTGAAAATCGCCTTTGTTAGGTTTTGCTGTTTTCAAATCGAAAAGATACTGTTCGCCCGAATGTGTTTCAACAAATAAGTCCACTTTTGCGGGTTTCAGTTTGTTGGTTACACCCAACAAAGATTTTTTCAAAAGTCCCAATTCTTTGATTTTATCTGGTTTGGGACTAATGGTCAGTTGGTTGATAATGGCCTGCACGCTTTGTTGGCAATTGCTGAAAATGGTATTTCCTACAACAAATTGCGTTTCTACTTTTGCAAATTGTGTTTTTGCCAAAGTCGCAGCCACAGGTTCAAAAATCGAAGTGCCGAAAGTAGTTAACAACGATTGCATAAAAGAATACAAGGCTAATCTGTCTTTCCCGAGCAACCGAAAATGAAAGGGCATAAAGTTGTCTTTTGCCTCGTAATTTTGGAACTTATTACGTAGGCAATTCGCAATTACTTGTTGGATGTGCTGTTTTTGGATATTAGTTAGTGGCATAATTGATTTCATTTATTAGCTTTAAAGTTTTTTGATTTCAAATGAAACACCGTTTCCGAATAAGCCGTTTTATCTTTTTCCGTCCTGTTTAGTACCGGACGTTTGAATTGATTTACAATTTTCATTCCGGCATTTTCGGCAATGGTCGGATACATGTTGTACTTGTCGTTTGCCACGAGAAAAACATCGTAATCATCTGTCAAATATTTTTTGCAATTATTCAGTACGTCCGAAATGCCTTGAATGTAATTTTGCTTGGCCCCTTGTGTTTGCCCCTTAAAAAGCGGGCCTATTTCCGATTCGTCGTTTCGTTCAAAGCCGAACAAGTCATAAGCGTAGGCATGTTGCTCGTGGTAATCAATCAAACCGACATAAGGCGGAGATGAAAAAATACCTTTTATTTTTTGCTCCTTAAGCAATTGTCCGAATACCGGATTTTTTGTCTCAACTTGTTCAATAATATTCATATTCCGACTATCACCAGTCAAACAAAGTTGAAATGTATCTGTTCTTAATTTATCAAACTGTTGCAAACGTTTGATAGTATCTTTTGTGTAAGTT
>JAIRYH010000136.1 GCA_031267855.1 Prevotellaceae bacterium | reverse complement strand
GTGTAGAACCATGCGGGTTTCCGGAGGGGCAAACAGCCGTGTCGTCAGGGCGTTGCAGGGGTGTTTCCGGCAGGGCTACTGCGGCAGGTGAAGCAGGTATGTTATGGGTTTCGGGCATTACGCGGACTAAACTTATCACGTTAGAGGTTCTCGAGCACCCCTGCATTAAATAAGTCAAAACCCACGTTTATACAGATTGGTTTTGTTTTATTCTAATGCATTGAAATTTTCGAGATTCCTAAAGCAGAATAAAAGCACCCGGAATGTAAAAGAGCATCGGTCGGCTGCTTTAATTATGAGTTATGAGTTATGAGTTATGAGTTGCGGCAGGCGCGTCATGGCGCAAGACAACTCATAACTCATAATTATTTTGTATTTTTGTACGCGTCAATGGCGTGCAGGAATAATAAACTATTCATAAAAAACAGATGAAGGCAATAACAGCTACCAATTTCCATTTCCCGAAACAAACCGCAAAATATGTGGGCAAAGTGCGCGATGTATATACTGTCGGCGAAAAATATTTAGTGATGATTGCAACCGACCGCATTTCCGCTTTTGATGTGGTGTTGCCGGAAGGCATTCCCTACAAGGGGGAAATGCTAAACCGGATTGCTGCAAAATTTCTGGCGGCGACGGAAGACATTGTCCCCAACTGGCGTATCGCCTCGCCCGACCCGATGGCTACCGTGGGGCACCGCTGCACGCCGTTTGCCGTAGAAATGATTGTACGCGGCTATCTCAGCGGCAGTGCATGGCGCGCTTACCGGGCGGGCATTCGCGAAATCTGCGGCGTGCCGCTGCCCGACGGCATGAAAGAGCACCAGGCGTTCCCGAAGCCCGTCATCACCCCTACAACAAAGGCGGAACAGGGACTGCACGATGAAGATATTTCGCGCGAACAGATTATTTTGCGCGGCATTGTCGACAGGGAAGACTATGCACAACTCGAAAAATATGCGCTGGCATTGTTTCAGCGCGGCACGGAAATGGCGGCAAAGCAGGGACTGCTGCTGGTCGACACGAAATATGAATTTGGGAAAAAAGACGGGAAAATTTATTTAATCGATGAAATCCACACACCCGATTCGTCGCGCTATTTCTGTGCGGAAGGCTATGACGAAAGGCTGGCAAAAGGCGAACCGCAAAAACAATTATCGAAGGAGTTCGTCCGCGAATGGCTGATGGGAAATGGCTTTGAAGGAAAAGCCGGGCAGCAGGTTCCGGCAATGACCGGCGGAATTGTTGCCGGCATCACCGACCGGTATGTGGAATTATATGAAAAAATAACCGGTACGCCATTTGTCCGGACACCCTATACCGGCGACATGTATGAACGTATCGAAGCCAATGTATCCAATCTGCTGGCACGGTTACAAGAATTATGAATTAAGAATTAAGAATTAAGAATTAAGAATTAAGAATTACCTCACGGTTCTTAACGCCCAACTAAAATAAATTGTCTCCGGATGAAAATATCATTGAAAATAATTTGTGCGCTTTTGCCGGCAGTGTTTTGTACGGTTGCCCATGCGCAGGTTCCCGTACAGAAATCGACGGAAAAAACCCGCATCAACGGAAAGGTGTATTACATTCATGTGATACAAAAAGGACAAACGCTCTACTCGTTAAGCAAGGCTTACGAAGTAACGGTGCAACAAATCACGGAAAACAATTCCGGCCTCGCCGGCGGATTAAAAGAAGGGCAAAGCGTCAAAATACCGGTCGCTGCGCAGGACAGGACAGCCGCGCCCGCCAGAACAGCAGGCACCGCCCGCGGCACGGAAACAGCCCGCCCTGCTCCTGCGCCCGCCTCAAATGCCGGCGTCATGCAGAACAAACCGGTTTATCATTTGGTAAAGCCCGATGAAACATTGCCGGAAATAGCCGCCCGGTACGGGGTAGCGGAAGCCGTATTGCGGCAACTCAATACCGACGCTTTTTTCAGGGGAAAATTGCAACCCGGCGCGCTGCTGCAAATACCCCGCGCAACAAATCCGGAAACGCCTGCAACCGGTGCGGCACACGTCGAACGGCAGCCGGAGCAGGTAACCGTAGCCGACACGGCGTCCGCCCGCTACACGCAGGAAATGCAGGAAAATCCATATGCGGATACGTCGCTGTACCATGCAGTACAGCCAAAAGAGACGTTATGGAGTATTGCAAAAAAATACCATACCACCGTCCATGAACTGCGCCGGCTTAATCCCGAAGCGTTTTTAAATGATGAACTGCAAAGCGGGGCGGTGCTGCGGCTGCATGCGGTCGTGGAAACGCCGGCATACCGGAATTTGAAAGCCGCTCCCGCCGAACCGCCGCAACCTTTTGCAGGAACCGTCAGGGCGACATTGTTCCTCCCTCTGCTGCGCGACATGGACGATACGTTGACGTCAAGGTCGAAAAGCCCGGAAAACTTTTTTTCATTCTATGAAGGCGCCCTGCTGGCAGTCGAAAAATTAAAAGAAGAGGGATTGTCGCTGGAGCTTACGGTATATGACTGTTTTTATGAAAAGAATATTGAAACACTGCTGCAACAGGAATCGCTGAAGCATCAGGATCTCATCATCGGGCCGGTTTATGCCGAAAATTTCAAGCCGGTAGCGCAGTTTGCCAAAGAGCATCATATTAAAATAGTGTCGCCGCTGGATCCCAATACGGAAGCGCTGACGGTAGAAAACCCCTATGTACTGCAGGTAAGTCCGCCTGCTTATTGCCGGCACGAAAACTTAATCAATCATGCGCTGGCGCAAAAACAGGCAAATATTGTTGTGATATACCACGAAGACGGAAGGGATGCGCTGCTGGTGCAGGAGTATAAACAATTGCTGGCAGCACGGACAGACAGTGTTAAATTTTTCGCACACCAGGTTGTAAAAGGCACGGCCGTGCGCGACACGCTGGACAAGCTACTGGCGGAAGGAAAAATGAATTGCGTGCTGGTAGCCTCCAACGACGACGCACTGGCGTCCGACGTCGCAGCGAATTTATATCTGCTTACTTTCCGTAACCGCTACGCCATTACGTTATACGGGACGGATCGCTGGCGGAACTTCGAAACGGTGGACATAAAATATCTGCACACGTTGAACCTGCATTTGGTCGTGCCGTTTTTTATAGACTATTCCGCCGGGCGAGTGCAGAAATTCGTCGCGGAATTTCATGAAAAATATAAAACAGACCCCTCCCAGTACGCTTTTCAAGGCTACGACACGTTTAATTATTTCCTCCGGGCAATGATGCGTTATGGGAAAAATTTTGAAGATTATTTATCAAACTACGACCCGCCGTTACTGCAAACAAAATACCGTTTCAAATATAACGGCAGCGACGCCAACGGCCTGGTCAACGTCGCATCGTGCCTGATAAACTACACGCCTGATTACAGAATCGAAAAACTAGGAAAATAGTGTTGCTTGCCATAGGAAAAACCGCTGATACATACTTGCAGGCAGGATTGGGCGTGTACGAAAAGCGATTGCAACACTACGCGCACTACACGCGCAAAGAATTGCCGGATATAAAAAATGCCGGGTCATTGCCGGTCGAACAGCTGAAAATACAAGAGGGAAAAAGCATATTGTCGTGCCTGTCCGAAACAGATGAATTGTATTTGCTGGACGAAAACGGAACCTCTTTTTCGTCGGAAGAAATGGCGGCGTTTGTTGCACAGAAAATGCTGCATGGCGTCAAATCGCTGGTATTTGCCATTGGCGGCGCATACGGGTTTTCAGAAGCAGTGTATCAAAAGGCGGCTGTGAGGATTTCACTCTCGCGGTTGACTTTTTCGCATCAAATGGCGCGGTTGATTTTTAAGGAACAGTTATATCGCGCGCTCACGATTATTAAAGGCGAACCCTATCATCATAAATGAAAAAAAAACGGACTACCGGTATCTTCGCTATCGCGTGCTTTGCAGCGGCGGCAGGGCTTTTCGGCTATTCACTGACCAACTGTTCGGCATCCCGCTTCTATTCGTCGGCAATGCAAAAATGCGAAGCGCAGTTACGCGAACAGCAGCAAATCGCCGCGTTAACGGGTGAACAGCTCCGTGTACAGCCTGCCAATGTTACCGGTAACCGCTATGTTTCCGCCTTCTGTTTTATCAACGGGCAATTGCAATCATGGACAACGCGCGACATAGCCGTTGACGAAAGCGAATTGTTCGCCATTGACACCCTGCCGGCATTTGTACGGCTGGGACACAGCTGGTATGTGGCGCAAGCCTGCGAACATGACAGCGTGCGGATAATAACAGCTGTTTTAATCAAGCGCGGATACTCGTATGCAAATGATTTCCTGCAACCGCAACTCTCCCCGTTCCTGGCCGCCGCCGGCGTACAAGATATTGTGCCTGCCGGTAACGGCGACCGGAATACTGTTCTAACGGCAACCGGCAATCCGCTGTTTACACTGGTTTTTGAAGAAGGACATAATACCTCTGAAAACTTATTTTACCGCTGGCTGGCGATTGCGCTGGTTATTGCCGGCTTGTTTTTAATGCAGCATTATTTTGCCGGCAACCGGGCATGCGCAGCTGCCATTTGTCTTTTGGGCATATTGCGCTATGGCATTCTGCTCGGGAAAACCGGCCTGTACGGTAACAGTGTTACCCTGTTTTTCCCGTCCCTGTATGCCGATTCGCTATTTATTCCTTCACTGGGAAGCCTTTTGCTGCATGCTTTATTCTTCTTTCTCATGGCCATGTTCTGCCTGCAGCATTATAAAAAAACAAAAGCATACACAGCCGGCAATCCCCGCTGGGCAACCGTAGCAGGGTGGGTTGCCGTCATCATTTCCGGATGGTTCATCCATTATGCATGGCGCTCGCTTATCATCAATGCCACCATTCCGCTGCACCTCCCGCAACTGGACAGGCTTACAGCCGGGACGTTTATTGCATACGGCGTCATGGCGCTGCTTTTCGCCACGCTGTTCCTCTTCCTGTACATGACTTTGCACCATTTTCTTTCAAAAAAATACCACTTAAAGACGCAAGGTTATATACTTGTCTTTACGCTGGGCGCTGCGCTGTACACCCTCACAACATTGGGCATCTACGGACACCGGAAAGAAAATTTACAGGTCAGGGCATGGGCCGACAAATTAGTATCGGAACATGATCCGGCCGCCGAGCTGTTTTTGAATGAAATGGCTGCCGGCATAACATCCGACACGATAATAGCGGACTGCATCGAACAGGATATGCAGGCGGAAACCATTCATCAATATCTTTCGCAGCGCTATTTTCAAGGCTACATGCAGCACTACGACTTGCAGGTAACCATTTGCCCGCGCGGCACAACCTTGCAGGTGGACGGGGCGGAAGAAGAAATTAGCTGCAATGATTTTTTTGCAGAAGAAATAGAAAAATACGGTGTACTTTTAAATCCCGTTTTCTACTATCTGGCAAATGATAATGGCCGGAACAGTTACCTCGGACAGCTGCATTGCATGGACGGCAAAGGAAATGAAACGGACGTCTTTCTGGAAATAGACTCCAAATTATTATCGGGCGGCGAAGGTTATCCCGAATTGCTGCTGGATAAAAACAGCGCCGGAAGAACGCAAATACCGTCCGGCTACTCGTATGCCAGATATGCCGGCAACCGCCTGGCAGCAACAGGTGGCGATTTCCGCTACCCCTATGAACAGGCAGCGGATATTGCAGCAGAGAAAACCATAACGGACGGTTATGCACATTTCTTTTTCCATCCCGACGCATGCTGCAGGATTGTTATAAGCCGCACGGTTCACTCGTTTTGGGGATTTCTGATTTTATTTTCCTACCTGTTTTTTTTCTTTGCTTTCGGACTGTTCTTACTGGCGGCAATAGCGGGAATACCTTTAAACTGGCGGGTTTCCAAAAGCACCTTCCGCCGGAAAATTGCCGCCTTACTGATTGTATCCTTTATTGTCTCCATCCTCTGTACGGCTGTGGGCACGATTTTCTACAATATTCACCGTTTCGGCGAGAACGCCATGAGGCAGATGGACGACAAAATGCAAACCGTATTAACGCAGCTGGATTACCTGCTGAACAACGCCTCCGTCATTGACGGGGAAAATCTGTGGGCGCTGGACAGGGAGCTGGTGCAACTGTCCAACAGCATGAAGATAGATGTGAACATATACGACAGAAGCGGGCGGCTGGTTACTTCGTCGAGACCGGAGGTTTTTGAAAAGCAGCTGCAAAGCGAACGCATCAACCGGGCGGCATTCGAGGTATTAACCGCCGGGGGGACATTGAATTTCGTACACAAGGAACGCATCGGCAACCTGTCGTTTTATTCGGTATATGCTACTTATTATAATGTATACGGCGAAGCCGTCGCGTATGTGAATATCCCTTATTTTTCCAAGCGGATGCAGGATATCCGTGCGGCTTCGGCAATTATTACGGCAATTATTAATGTCTATATTTTAGCCTTGATCGGCGCTTTGTTTTTGGGAACCGCACTGACCAGCCGGTTGCTGCGCCCGCTGCAAATAGTGCGGCGCAATATGCAGGCGCTGGATGTTACAAAAAAAATGGAATACATTGCCTATCACGAAAAGGATGAACTGGGCGATTTAATTCGCGCCTACAATCAAATGATAGATGCACTGGAAGAAAGTACGCACAAGCTGGCGCAGAGCGAACGCGAAAGCGCATGGCGCGAAATGGCGCGGCAAATTGCGCATGAAATAAAAAATCCGCTAACGCCCATGCGGCTGAGCATTCAGCACCTCATACGCCTGAAAAAGGAAAATGCGCCGGCGTGGCAATCCCGTTTCGACGAGCTGGCGGCGGCACTGCTGGAGCAGATCGATACGCTGGCGAAAACCGCATCGGAGTTCTCAAACTTCGCACAGGCTTCGACCGGAAAACCGGAGCAGGTATCGTTGAATAACCTGCTGAACGAGCTGAAGCCGCTGTTCGACGGTTACGAAAAAATCAGGTTTGAATGGCATTTGAAAACAGCGCATGCCACGGTCTGCGGGCATGCCGACCAGCTGTCGCGCGTGCTGGTCAATCTGCTGACCAATGCCGTGCAAGCCCTGCAGTCATGCCCGGACGGAAAAATTGCGGTAACCCTGTCGGCTGCGGACGCCGGCTATGCCATCAGCGTAGAAGACAATGGCGCCGGCGTGGACGAACAGCTGCACCGGCAACTGTTTATGCCCAACTTCACCACCAAAAGCAGCGGCAGCGGCCTGGGCCTGGCGATAAGCAAAAAAATCATGGAACAGGAAGGCGGCGGCATTGCCTGCGCACCTTCCACACTGGGCGGCGCTTGCTTTACGGTATATTTCAACCATCCCTCATAAACGGATTGACGGATTTGGCCGGCGCATCACCGCGCCGGCACATCATCCAATCGATAGGGGCGGGTTTGAAATCCGCCCTTATACATT
>JAIRYH010000135.1 GCA_031267855.1 Prevotellaceae bacterium | reverse complement strand
GTGTAGAACCATGCGGGTTTCCGGAGGGGCAAACAGCCGTGTCGTCAGGGCGTTGCAGGGGTGTTTCCGGCAGGGCTACTGCGGCAGGTGAAGCAGGTATGTTATGGGTTTCGGGCATTGTTTTCAGTTGAAAGTTGAGAGTTGAAAGTTGGCTGGCGCCATGACGCGCTTCGCGCAACTTTCAACTTTCAACTTTCAACTTTTTCCGTGGCGGTGTAGCCTAATTTCTTAAAGGCTTCCACGAGCTTTTCCTTGTCGGTTTTTTCCTTGTTGAATTTAATCCACACTTCTTTTGTGTCCAGGGTGACCTTCATGTCCACCACGCCTTTTTCGTGCGGGATGGCGTTTTCGATTTTCACCTTGCAGTTGTGGCAGCTCATGTTTACGGTGAACGTTACTTCCGCTTCGTTCTTTTTCAGTTTCGGCGCTGTTTGTCCATAGCCGGTTCCGGCCATCAGAAATAAGGCGCAAAGGATCATGGTCATTGTTTTCATAATTGTAATTTTTTTAAAGTTATTAAAGTTATTTGAAGTTATTAAGTTTTAAAGTTGCCGTGTGCGATGCGGCGGCGGCGCGTGTCGTTTCACTTGAACAGGGTATACCGGAGGCCGGCATAAATCCGGCGTCCCATCAGCGGCCCCCAGATAACCGTTGCGTCGAACTGCGGGCTGTAGGGGTCGCCGGGGTTGATAATCGGGTCGTCCTGCATATAGTTCAAGATGTTTTCGCACCCCAGGTACACGTCAATCCCCCGGAACTTGCGCGTGACTTGCGCGAAGAACATCGGGTAAACCGGCGAATAGCGGTCGGCCGACGGCCGGGTGGCCGCCGTGTCGGGCAGGCGGGATTGCCCGTTCACCTGGGCGGTCAGGTCAAACGTCCAAATCTTCATGCGCGTGGCATATTGCAGGTTGAGCACCGCCTTGAACCGGTCGTACAGCGGCCGTTCCCGCAGCCGGTCGTGCGCATAGGCGGTCTTTGCGTCGGTGTAGCGCAGCGCCGCCAGCAGCGTGAACCGTTCCGCCGGCTGCACGCTGAAATCCACCTGGAAGGTGTTGGAATACGATTTCCCCCGGAGGTTATAAATCCAGTAGGTGGAATGATTCTGCGGCGCTTCGTACAGGTAGCGTTCCTGGTCGACGACCACCTGGTGGACAAAGTCGGTGCGGAAATAGTCCATGCTGATCGACGCGTTGTCGTCATATCCGAGCGGGAAATACCACGACAGGCTGCCGCCAAATGTCCATGCTTCCTCGAGCTGCAGGTCGCCGGCAATTCTGATTTCGCGGCCGGTTGCGAGCATTCCGATGTTGTCGGTGATGACGTTGGCCGTGCGGAAGCCGCGTCCTGCCGAAGCGCGGAAGATAAACCGGTCGGTAAACCGGTATTTCAGCGTAGTGCGCGGCGTCACGAGCCAGCGGTAGAGGGAGTGGTAATCGGCGCGCAGGCCGGCCACCAGCGTCAGTTTTTCCCGGTAGGAGAATGTGTATTCGGCGAACAGTCCGCCGGTGATTTCCCGGCGGTCCAAATATAACGGATCGGGCGTGTGTATTTGCCTGTCGTCGCTCAGCCATGCGTCGTCCAGGCGTTCCCGGTAGTCGTCCCAGCGAAAGCCGGCGCCGGCGGTGTAGGAATGGTACTTTCCGAATCCCGATTGAAACAGGGTGTTGAAGGTGGCGGTATTTTCGCGCCCGCTGTATTCCTTCAGGCCGAAGAACGAGTTTAATTCATGAAACGTGTAGTCGGCAATGAAGGCAATGTTCGACGTCGCCTGTGGGGTAGCAAGGTCTTCGCGCGTCGCCTGCCGGGAGGCGAGCGGAATTCCCGCTTTCACGTAGGCATTGAAATGTCTGTTCTCAATTCCGCTGCCGTATTCGGCGGTATCGCGGCGGCGCCGGCGGTCAAAATCCATCTGCCCGCTTTCGCGTTTTTCGTACAGCCCCTTGACGCCGAAACGCACTTGCGTGCCGTTATCCGCGAGGTATGTCCAGCGGTTTGCCAGGTTGACCTGCCGCTTGACCGGTTCGTCCATGAAGCCGTCGCGGTTTTCGTCGTACTTTTTCGGGTCTGTGGAGGCGTGCGCCAGGAGGGCGGTAAACCATTTGTCCGACAGCTGCAGCGACGAGGCCACGTTGGCTTCCGTGCGCAAAAACCGGTCGAGATAGAGGTTCAGGAACAGCGGCTGCGGGGTCGCCGGCTTGCGGTATTCCAGGTTGATTTGGCCGGTAATGTTTTCGTAGCCCTGCAAAATGGAGCCGGCGCCCTTGGCAATCTGAATGCTTTCCAGCCATTGTCCCGGCGTATGGCTCAGGCCGAACGGCTGCGCCAGGCCGCGCATGTCGGGACGGCTTTCGTCGAGCAGCTGGACGTAGTTGCCCGACAGTCCGAGCAGGCGTATCTGCCGTGCACCGCTGACCGCATCGCTGTAGCCGACGCTGATGCCGGCGGAGTTTTCAAAGCTCTCGGCAAGGTTGCAGCACGCCATTTTGGTTAGTCCGGCGGCGCTGATTACTTCCGTTTTGATGGTCGACAGTTTTGAGATATAGTTTCCGGCTTGCCGGCCGGTTACGACCACTTCGCCCAGCGCCGCTCCTTCGCGGAGAATTATCTCGATCCCGTTCGCGGCGGCGGTAATGAGGAGCGTGTCGTTTTCGTAGCCCACAAAGGAAGCGATAAGGTGCGCCGGGTATGCCGGCGGTTCGGCTATGGCAAACTGCCCGTCGTCGCCGGCGGCTACGGCAAGGGTTGCATGATGCCAGTAGACCGAGGCGCCGGGGAGCGGCGTCTTTTCACCCGAAGGCGAAAGGCCGAAGACCGTGCCCCGCACTTCTTTTGCCGCGGCGGCATGAACGGCCATGACGGCAAAAGCGAATAATATAATTTTTTTCATGTAGTAACAGTTTAAAGAATGTAACTTAAAGAAGGAACCGGTGGAGGTAATGAAAAGCGGAGCAGGAGACGCTTCGCGCATCACCCGCTGTTTTTCACTGTACGTGGTTCGTTCACAAACGCCATTGCTGCATCCGCGAGAAGGACGAATGCCCCGCATTGAAGAGCGGAGGCGGGTTTGAGCAGGCGACAGTTACAGGCGCCGGCACGCTGCCTGCTGAAAATGCAGCGGGCAGGCAGTATGAGAAAATGGTGTAGAATCCGGAGAATATTTTTTGCAGTGCCGGCAGGTGCTGGTCGCTTTGCAGCAGTTCGACCTGCACCGTGCAGCATGCGCCGCCGGCAACGGCGTCCGTTTCGGATGATGGGGCGCAGGGAGCGGCGGCTTCTGCGTCCGCTTCGTGGCAGCAGGCATGCGGGTCTTCCGCCCGGGGATGGTCGTGCGAGCAGTCATGATGGTCAACGGCAAGCAGCACCACCCTGCCGGCTTCCTCGCACCGGCAGTAATGCACGCCCACCCCGATGACGCTTAGTCCGTAGGTGCACACCAGCAGGCCGGCAAACAGATATTTGAAGAAGTGTTTCATCATTGACGCTGCAAAGTTAGCCAAAAATAATAAATACGCAAATAAGAACTAAGAGTTAAGAGTTAAGAGTTAAGAACTAAGAACTAAGAGTTAAGAACTAAGATGTGCCGCCTTTCAACTTTCAGCTGTGCCGGCGCCAGCCAATTCTTAATTCCTAATTTCCAATTCCTAATTCTACGACAGTGCTGCAATGGCCGTGCCGATTAAGTTGGCGTTGTCCATTTGAAGGATTTCCACTTTTACGTTGCTGTGGCCAAAGTCCGTCAGGAGATTGTGCAGCTCGTCCAGCACCATGTCCGCGTAGTGTTTCCCGTTCCGGTTGGTGCTCCAGAACAGGCTGCCTTCGGCGGTGAGCAGGACATTTTTTATGGCTGCGTCGTGCGTCAGCAACACCAGCAGCAGTCCGGCCAGCGAAGCAGCTACCAGTTGTGCGGAACGTTCGTAGAGCCAGCGTGCCGTTTTTACATATTCATCCTTGTAGGCGGCAGGGTAGCTCAGCATGGTCGTCAGTTTCTGCGCATCGAATTTTTCTTCGAACTCATCCAGCGGAAAGGCCGATTTGAAAATTTCGCCGAGATACATCCCGGAAATGGCTTTTTCGAAGCGCTGCGCGCCCTGGTTGTCGGAGTTGGCGTCAACCATTTCGTCGTATACCGTGAGGTGCTGCGGGTGGAAGTTTCCCGATTCGAGGTTGACCGGAATGAAACCGCCGGTTTTCTGTGCGGGGTCTAATTTGTCGATTTTGTCCGACCGCATGAAAGCCGCCATGTTGGTGCCTGTGCCGACAATCAGCCCGATGTAGGCGTCGTAGCCGCTTCTGGTCAGTCCGGCAAAGAGGCTTGCCACCGTGTCGTTAATGACTTTGATGCTGCTGAATTCGATTTTCTTTTTATCTTTCAGATATGCCATCAGGGGCTTGCCCACCGGTTTGCCCAGCATTTCCTTAATGTCCACGCCTTTTGTCCAGCGCAGCAGCTGTGCGTCGCCGCTGGTCAGCGATTCGGCGGGATACGAGAAGCAGTAGCCGATGGGAATGGTTCCGTTGATATTTATTTCACCGATGGGGTCGGCCTGCGCCTTGAAAAGGTCTTCTTGCGTGAAGCCTTCGTTTTTCATTTCCGACAAATCCCGTTTCCATCCGTTTTCGGGGTGAATCGAGGGGGTTCCGTTTACAAAATCAACCCGTGCCACACGGTAGTTGGTGCCGCCCAGGTCGAGCACCACCGCCTGTCCGTTGATGTCGGCTGTTTTTGGGGTGATGTAAGTCGGGAGGCACTGGATTTCGGTGCCGTCTTTCTTCAGTCCGGCTTCGATTTTTGCTTTAAGATCCTGTGCGATTTGTTTCAGTTTTTTTGTTTCCATGATGTGTATTTTTTAAGATTAAACAGTTGAGGGGTCAAAATTACAATTATTTTTTGTTTTGGGAAATAGTTTTCATACGGTTTTCCCGTCCGTCCGCAAAATTCAGGGGATGATGTTGCCGGCGGCACGGTAAATCCCGTACCATTCTTCGCGTGTGAGCGGCAATGCCGAGCCCTTGCAGGCGTCGAGCATCCGCCGGACTTTGGTGGTGCCCAGCACCACCTGCATGTTTGCCGGGTGCCGGGTAAGCCAGCCGACGGCCACTGCCGTATCCGGCACGTTGTATTTGGCGGCGATGCGGTGGATGACGGCATTCAGTTCCGCGTAGTGTTGCATGTCGCCGAGAAACGGGCCTTCAAAAAATCCCTTTTGGAAAGGCGACCATGCCTGGACGGTGACGGCATGAAGGCGGCAGTAGTCCAGCACGCTGTTCGTGCGTTCCACGCTCTGGTCGAGCTGCATGTTAACGGCCATGCCGCTTCCTATCATGGGCGCGTGGGCGATGCTCAGTTGCAGCTGGTTTGCGACCAGCTTTTGCGGCACATATTTTTGTATCAGCTCCATCTGCATGGGATTCTGGTTGGACACGCCGAAATGCCTTACCTTGCCGCCGGCCTGCAGGGCGTCGAAGGCTGCGGCAATTTCTTCCGGCTCCATCAGCGCGTCGGGGCGGTGCAGCAGCAGCACGTCCAGGAAGCCGGTCCTCAGCCGTTGCAAAATGCCGTCGACCGCGGCAAGGATATGTTCTTTGGAAAAATCGTAATGGGCAAACGGCGTCTTCCGGATACCGCATTTGCTTTGGATCACCATTTTTTCGCGCAGCGTGTCATTCATGCCGGTGGCTTCGGCAAAAAGTGTTTCACAGCGTCCGTCGCCATAGACGTCGGCATGGTCGAAAAAGTTGATGCCGGCGTCCATCGCCGTGCGAATGAGTTTTTCCGCTTCCGGCTTCGACAGTTCCTGCAGGCGCATGCAGCCCATGACCACATTGGAAACAGCCAGTCCCGTGTCGGATAATGATATTTTTTTCATACTTGCAGCATTAAATGTGCACAAAGGTAAAAAAGATTTACGGATTTACGGATTTGGCTGGCGCCAATGACGCGCTTGCCGCAATGCCTGGTTCTTCACGCTTCACTTTTCACTTTCGTTTCGTCCGGGACGTCCGCACGTGCGGCATCCGCAGTCTACAAGTCATTTGTAGAACGCTACGAGCGTTCCGTAGGATACTACGAGCGTTCCGTAGGATACTACGAGTGTTCCGTAGGATACTACGAGCGTTCTGTAGGATACTACGAGCATTCTGTAGGATACTACGAGCGGTTCGTAGAATTCTACGAGCATTCATGTGTATAAGAAAAAGCAAACGGGATTTGAAAGAAATGGTAAATGCAATTTTTTACCTTGAAATATACAAACATATCAGAGTCCTATATCTTATTACCAAAATTAGTTACAACTACGGTCAAGGGGAAAGGTTCTCCCAAACTGTTTTTTTCCTACGATATTAACAGGGATTTCATTAACTTATAGACGCCTTTGTCAAACTAAATGAGCAAATGTTTTTCTTTGAAGACGACGCTATAATGTCGGGAATATATGGGAAAAATATAATTCAACGACAGGAACGAATGATTATTCCTTTAAAGAAAATCTTAACCACGAACTTCTAAACTGCTTTAAACAGCATAATGACGAATGGACGGAAGAGTCCATGTTAGAATGGTTGATGAGCGACAAAAACATCGCTGAAAAAGAGCTGGCATTTCGCACAGCTCAATACAAAACTTTCGGTAAAATCCATCCCTATATTGACACAATGACCAAAGAATGGCGTTTGTCGCTATCAAAAATAAACAGCATTCAGGATTGCGCTGCAAGTAATGTTCAATGGCCAACAGCTTACAATTGGCATAAAGAAATGTTTGGTTAACACGATTTCAAAAAAATCTGTAATTTTGTGCAGTAAAATAAAAACTTTAAATGATGGCTGCACAAAAACAAAAAAATAATACCCCCGATGATATTTTAAACCGGCTAAAAGAATTTTTGCAAACTACCGGAGACTCTCTGGTAAACGTTGCCGATGCCATCGGCGTTTCCCGTTCGTATTTTTCTACCACACGAATTTCCAAATCGGAAATAGGTTCTGACAAAATTTCTAAAATACTGTTATTGTATCCGCAATTATCCGGTGATTGGCTATTGACCGGCTTAGGCTTTATGCTGAAAGCGGCAAATTCATTAAAAAATCAATCGGAAATAAT
>JAIRYH010000127.1 GCA_031267855.1 Prevotellaceae bacterium | reverse complement strand
CTAAAGCCGAAAGGTTTTCCGCTAAAGCCGAAAGGTTTTCCGCTAAAGCCGAAAGGTTTTCCGCTAAAGCCGAAAAGTTTTCCGCTAAAGCCGAAAAGTTTTCCGCTAAAGCCGAAAAGTTTTCCGCTAAAGCCGAAAAGTTTTCCGCTAAAGCCGGAAAAGCAGGAGCCCGTTAAAAAAAATTCCGAGCCGCAGTGCAAAAAGTTTGCGCTGCGGTTCGGAAGGTTTTTTGAAAGGATGGGGGGCATGGGGGGGTTACGGCAATTGTGTGATTATGGCACTACCAATCGGCAAGCTCCCGCATAATAACCACCTGCATCCGGTAAAGTAAGCCCAAGTTGCCTTGCGGCAAAAGTGATGATTTTACCGGAGCGGGAAGCATAAGCAGTAGATTCTACCGTCATTTCCCCATAGCCCCAGTCAATGCCTATGCTTTGTTTGCTAATTGCAACACGTGCAGGGTCTCTTGCATCAATTTCCACGTAGCATGGATTTTTGGTCACCTCTTCTTCTGCCGTGTATTCATAAACACCAAACCCGTACGGATTAACCATGCGGTACAAGCCGTCAGCGCCTTCGGCTGCTTCTACCTGTACGTCATAAGTCAATGCCGGTGCGTTGAATACTGCTGATATTAAACCGTCTGTCCAGGTTCCGGCGCCAATGGGCAGCCATGTTAGTTTGCGGCTGGCGGTGACGTCGGTTTTTTTGACACCGCCGGGCGACACGGGTTCGCTGGCGTTGGCAAATTCAACGCTGAATTTGTATTGTTCGCCAAATTCGAGGTCGTCCAGCGTGAAGCGGATGTCGGCAGTGGCTTCAAATTCGCCGGCGGCAAAGGTAACCTGGGCGGGCGCTGAGAACAGCGCATTGATGACGCTTTCGGTGGCGGTGGAAGCCGTCAGTTTGAGGCCCACCGCGCCATCGGTCGAGGCGTCGGTGCGGGCTACGGAAACTTTGATTACGCCGTTGTCGCTTTCTACCAGTTCGGAGACACGTCCCGACTGTACAAAGCTGTATGCAGCCGGGGCGGATTCGTCGTAGAATGCCCGTTCGCTATCCTGGTTACAGGCGTTCAGGCCGATGAGGGCAACCGCTGCTAAAGTCAATAATTTTACTATATTTTTCATAATTGCTTTTTTTTAGTTGTTTGCTTTTTCAGGAAAGTTTTTTTCCTACTCTATCGGATTTTGTTCCGAGGAAAGGATATTTTTATTGCCGTCAAATTCCGATTGCGGAATGAAGAAGAGAAATGCGCCGCTTTCGGGAGCCGAATTACGGCTGACAAGCATTTGGGTGTGGTTGCTGCCGGAATAATTGCGGTTATACCCCTGTTTCAGGCGCAGGATGTCCTTTATGCGACCGACTTCACCCCAGAGTTCAATGCGGCGTTGCAGCAGCACTTCTTCCAAAACGGTTGACGGGTCGGTGTTGGTATCGGCAGGCAGCGGGTTTACCGCCGTGCTTAAAGCATTCAGGTAAGTGGTATAGGCAGTGAGCGCCGATGTCGAGAGGCGGTTTTGTGCCAGTTCCAGCAACAGGTTTCTGGCGTCGCCGGCTTGCGACAGGCGGGCTTTTGCTTCGGCGGCAATCAGCAGCATTTCTTCACCGCGCATGAAGATAAAATCGCCTACCCAGTTGGCCAGTTCCCGTGACATGCGTTTCTTTTGCAGGTAGTTTACCGTCATGCCGGTCGTGGGGTTTGCCGAATTGCTGCCATCGTTAAACCATTGCCGGCGGGCGTCGTCATACCGGACAATTTTACCGTACAGCCAGCTGCTGATGCATTTCGGGGCGCCGGAGCCATGTGCACTCGCATCTCTGGCGTCCAGGTGGCAATACAGTGAGCCGTAAATGGAGGTCTGGTCGGGGATTACTTCCATTGCCCAAAGGGTGGTAGCAAGGGTTTTATTGGAAAAGCCCTGGGTAATGTCGGCAGGCAGGAGCGCGCGCCGGCTCAGGCGCGAGAGCGCTTCTTCCGCCGCATTGTATGCTTTCTGATTGTCGCCCTGTACGAGCGCTATGCGCGCTTCAAAGCCTTTGGTAACGTAGTAGTCCACATGCGAACTGTGCGTTTGCCGTGTTTTGCCGGCTTCGGTAAACAAAGCCAGTGCGCTTGCAATATCCGCGTTGATTTGCGTGTAGACTTCTTCCACCGTTCCGCGCGGCTTGCCCTCGTCGCCCGAGCGGGTGGGTTCGGTATAAACCGGGACGCCCGGATCGTTTTGATGACCCTGATAGGTTTTCTGGTAACCCTGAATCAGTTCGAAGTAGGCAAAGGCGCGGATGGCATATGCCTGCGCTATGATGTTTTTGGCAACATTCCCGTTTGAGCCGATGTTTCCCTCCTGGGCAATAATATAGTTCACGTTGGAAATAATGGTATAGTACATGTTCCATACGTTGTAGCTGCGTGAAGCCGTACCGATCGAATTGTTATTGATCTGACCGGTATAGTCAAGCTGATAGTCCCACATGTACCATCCGTTGCCCGCCGTGCGTTCCGTTATATCGTCGGCCATCATATCCTGCGCAAACAGGGTGCTTTGGTGTCCGTAGGCATGAGAGGTATTACCGGATACAAAAGAAGGTCTCCAAAGTAAAGCATATACACCTTCAATAGCGGTTTGGGCAGCGTTTTCGTCGGCAAAAATAACCGGACCGGATGTCTGGTCTGTCGGATTTGTTTCCAGGTCTTTGCTGCAGGCGGCAAATAAAAGGGTAACAAAAACGGTTAAAGCAAAATATTTTATAATTGTCTTCATTGTTTCAATCATTTTAAAATTAGAAATTGATATTAAGCCCCAGCGCAAAAGTTCGCACCGGCGTGTAGGTGTAGGTTGTTGTCGAAGTAAATGACGACACGGGGTCAAAGCCGTCCAGTTTGGAGAACAGCACCAGGTTGTCGGCTGTAGCATACACCCGGATGCTTTCAAAGCCTGTTTTGTTAATCCATTTTTTCGGCAGGGTATAGCCCAGCGTAATGTTCCGGATAGCGAAATAGGAAGCGTCAATCAGGTGGCTTTGCGTCGTCCGGTTGGTACTGTTCAGTTCCAGCCGGGGAATGTCGGTGATGTCGCCGGGTTTTTGCCATGCGCGGAATACATTGCTGTGCAGGTTGGCTCCGGAATAGAGCGGTTCCATATAGGCATTGTACATGGCGTCCAGCGCCTTTCCGCCTATCGAATAGGTGGTGAGGAAAGAGAAGTCGATGTTTTTGAGAATCGTAAATTCCGAGCTGATGGATCCGTAGAACTTTGGCATTTTATTCCCTACCGCTTCGCGGGAATTGGCGGCTTTCGAACCGTCCGAGGAAATATAGGCGTCGCTTGCCTGTTCATCGGTAATGGGGTCGCGGTCATCCCAAACATAGTAGAGCTGTTTGCCGGTAGCAGGATCTACGCCCGCGCTACGGGGCAGATACCATGAATAAATAGGTTCGCCTACTTTAAATATATAGGAGCCGCTAATGATGGGCGTTTCGGTGGCAAGTTCGGTGATTTTATTTTTAATGCTTGTGCCCAGCAGGGTCAATGTCCAGTCGAAGTTTTCGGATTTTACGACTTCCACACCCAATGAAAATTCCACACCCTGGTTGTACATGGAGCCGATATTGTCGGAGTAACCGTCGAAGCCCAGCGAGGTCGCCATCGGAACGTCCAAAAGCATATCGGAGGTGGTACGCCTGAAAAATTCGGCCGTCAGGTTAATCCGGTCGAACAGGCGGGTTTCCAGCCCCACGTTAAAGTTGGCGTTTTTCTCCCATTTCAGGTCGCGGCTTTCCAGCGAAGAAACGACTGACCCGTTGGCGTTGGCATTGGGCCAGCCGAGGTCATAAAACGACTGCCATGCATAGAGAATACTGTATCCGTCGGCATCCAGCAAGTCATCGTTTCCCTGTTCGCCGTAGCTGACGCGCAGGCTTAAATTATCCAGCCAATCAAGGTTACTCATAAAGCCTTCTTCGCTGATGCGCCAGTTGGCGCCTACCGACCAGAATTTCCCCCACCGGCTGTCGGTGTGGAACCGGGAAGAACCGTCGGTACGGAAGCTGGCTTCGAAATTATATTTATCGGCGTAGCTGTATTTCAGGCGCGACAAATACGATTCGATACGGTAGGTGTCTTCTACGGACGACATGGCGTTCAGCGTGGAGCCGGGGTTTAATTCATAAAGGCCCGGGAACGGGAACCCTGTTTTGGTAGCCGACAGCGTGTTGCTTTTGTACGCATAATATTCATGTCCTGCAATCACGTCTATATTGTGCTTGCCGAACGAATGATTGTAGCCTAAAATCTGGTTGAATGTAAGGCTCAATAAGCGCGGCGTTGACTTGGTAAGCCGCCCCGACGCGGATGCGGCATTACCGAAGAGCGGGTTATAGTAGGTCGTGCTGCGTGAATTGTAATTGGTTACCGAAATATCTATTTTCAGATTCAGCCCTTTTGCCCATCCGAATTTATCCTCGCTCAATCCGAGTTCCGTATAACCGTGTACGGACAGGTTATCGCTGTTGGAATAGTATTTGTCTTCGAACATCAAAGCCACACTGTTAAAGTTGTAGTTGGCGCCCGCAGGACGAGTAATCCCATAGTCATATAAGGCTTTCCCTGTGTCGTCGTATTTGATTTGTCCGTCAGCGTCCAGTTCATAGACGGGATAAATAGGCCCAATGTTTTGGGCGGAATACCAGACGTTGGAAGTCGCCGAGCCGGTGGCTCCCTGATTATCGGTTTTATTGAACGAGATATTGGCATCGCCACCGATTTTTATCCATGGCTTGATTTGCGAACTGACGTTCAACCTGCCCTGCAACCGTTCAAAAGAAGTGGTTTTCAATAGTCCTTGTTCATTCAAATAATTGAAAGACGAATAGTATTTGGTGTTTTTGTCTCCGCCCGACAGGTTCACGCTGTATTCCTGCCGCAAGGGGTTAACAGCCGTTACTTCATCAAGCCAGTCCTGGTGGTAGCGCAGTTGGGCGTTCGGGTTCACTTTGCCTGTAGCAGGGTCTATTAATTGTGCAACCGGCATGTTGTAGGGGTTGTACTGTTCATTTTCCCCGAATATTTTGTTACTGCCCGAGAGCATTTCGTTAATCGCCGCCACACCCGCCATATCTTGAGAAATGCCGTCGGTGTAGAGCGCTTTGTTCTTAAACATCATAAAAGAGGCTTCCAAAAACCCCTTTTCATCGAGGAGGTCATAGCGCGGAATTGCCCGGGAAGATATACCCCATGAGGCTTTTGCCGATACTTTGATGCGTCCGTTGTTATCCGCACCGCTTTTGGTGGTAATCAGCACTACGCCGTTTGCTCCCCGCGCACCGTACAGGGCGCCGGCAGAAGCATCTTTCAAAATGGTGATGGATGCAATGTCGTCGGGGCTGATTGCCGAATAGGCGCCGTCATAGGGCGCACCGTCCACCACATACAGCGGGTTGTTGGACGAGTTGATAGAGCCGAAACCCCGGACTCTAATCGTAGAACT
>JAIRYH010000021.1 GCA_031267855.1 Prevotellaceae bacterium | reverse complement strand
CATCGCCTGTACGTTGATGTATTCGGAATAATTTTTGAAATAGTTCCATCGCCTGTACGCCAGTCCCGCATCGTCGCTTGAAAGCACAAACATCATCCAGAGCCGGCGGTCGCGGTTTTTGTAGGCCTGGTACAATAATTTTTCGTACGATTTTTTCAGGGCATTCAGGTTTTCCTGCAAGCCGTTTACGTCTTCCTGTTTTTTTTCCGAATCGTGTTCCAGTAAATGGATTTGCGCATCCATGTCGGCGATTAACTGTTTGCGCGATTTTACTTTCTGTTTTACTAAATCCAGTTGCTGCAGGCTGGTCTGCTGGTCTTTGGAATTTTTTTTCAGCAGTTTGTCGATATACGCAATTTGTTCTTCGGCTTTTTTCAGTCGGCGGTTAAGTTCCGAAACACTTTGCGCGGCAACAGATGTTACGGCCAGAGCAAAAATTATCGTATAAAAAAACCGCTTTACCATGTCGGATTTCAATATTTAAGGTTTAAAATACGGGGGGCGGGGTTGTTTTCATTGTTCGCTGTTTTTTATTTTTTGTTCCACTTGCGGGTTTTTTTCTTTTTTCAGCGATAAATTCCAGTAGACAACGGCCGTATCGTAGTCGCCGAGTGCATGCAGCACGTCGCCGTAGTGTTCGAGGATCACAGCGCTCTCGTTGCCGCCGTAAATCATTGCATGGCGGAAAATGGCTTTGGCTTCGATGGATTTTCCCATTTTGAAAAGTATCCAGCCGAAGGTGTCCAGGTAGGTGGCATTGTCCGGTTCTGCTTCAATTGCTTTCCGGCTCATGGCATAGGCGCGGTTGAGCAGTTTGTTTTCTTCGCTCAGGAAATAGGCATAATTGTTCAGCACTGCAATATTGCTGCTGTCTATTGCCAGCGCCTTTTCGTAATATTCATACGCTTTTTTTGAATTTTTTCCGGTATGGTACAGGCTCCCTAAAAAAGCGTATGTCTGCATGGTTTTTTCCGGTTCATCGAGCGTCAGGGGCAGTGTTTTTTCGAACCAGCGGATGGCTTCCGCGTCGGAACCGGTTTGCCATGCGGCTATTGCTTTCATTGACATAAAAGCTACTTCCTGCGGGAAGCGCAGATGCGCCGCTTCGGCATATTTTCCCAGCGTGTCCCATTGTTCCACATAGTATTCGGCAGACAGGTAGCGCTGCCATGCATCCGGGGATTCAAGGTTGTTTTGCAGATTATTTTTCAACACCGTAACGGCCGAATCGATCCGCTGTATTTGCAGCAGGTAGGCGGCATACAGCGGTTCCGTGAGCGAGTCGGGCGGCGTACGCAATATCGTAAAAAGGGTGTCGAGCTGCGGCGAGAAAGAGGGGGCAAATTTCGGAATTTGTATCAGCGCCGACAGGTAGTCTGCCTTGTATTCCGTTTCTACCGCTTTGTTGGCATACAGGGTGTAGAGTTTTTGGAAGTAAACGTCAAAGTATCTGTTGCGGCGGAAAAAGTCAGCTTCGCCCAAAAGTGCAGGCGTGTAGTCGGGGTTTAATGCCAGTGCGCGGCGATACATTGCCAGCGCCAGCGTGTCGCGTTCCGCAGCGGCATACTGTTCGCCCAGCAGCGAGAAATAATGTGCATTGGGAAACTCGGAAACCAAATGTTCCAGCGTGTTCAACGCCTCTTCCTTTTTGTTTTGCGCCGTCAGGATTTCAAACCTCGTGGTTGCGGACTGTTCCGAAAAACCCGTTCTGGCATCCGCCGCGTCAAGCGCCAGCAAAGCGCTGTCAAGCGCCCCCAGGCGCACATATAACGTAGAGAGGTCAAAATACAGGTCAGACATTTCCGGGCGTTTTTCCAGAAGGTGGCTGTACTCGTCAATAGATTTCCGGTATTGGCGGGCAGCGGCGTAGTATTGCGCCGCCTGCACACGGTACCAGAAATTCGTGCTGTCCAGCCGTATCGCCGATTCGTTCAGCGACAGGGCGGCTTGCGGGTAGCCCGACCGGAAATAAATATTTGCCAGCTGGTAAAAACAGGCGTCGCAGCCGGCGTCAAGGGCAATAGCTTTTTTGAATAATTTGTCTGCCGCCTGCCAGTCGTGCAGTTCGTAGGCTTTCATGGCTTCGGAAAAGTAGAACTGCTTTTCCAGTTGTTTTTGATCGCTCAGCGGCGTGATTTTAGCCGGATCGGACACCGGCAGCACGGTTTTCGGCGAACATGAAGCCAGCAGCCAGCCGGCCAGCAGCACACTCAACCAGTTGAAAGTTGAAAGTTGAAAGTTGAAAGTTAGCCGGCGCCGGCCGGCTTTCAACAGTTTGGGATATGTGAAACATTTCATGCTGCAAAGTTACACTTTTTTATCAGTTTTGAAGGTTGAATTTTGAATTTTGAATGGCTCGCGCCATATCAATTTTGAAGGTTGAATTTTGAATTTTGAATGGCTTGCGCCATATCAATTTTGAAGATTGAATTTTGAAGATTGAACGGCTTACGCCATTACGCGGGTCGCGCAGCGCATTCACCTTTTCACCCTTTCACCTTGTAGAGACGCGGCGCGCCGCGTCTCTACTAAAATCAGTGCGTGGTTGCAGTTTTGGTAGTGGTTATACAGCAGTATCCTGTGCGGTTTTCCGGTTTTTCCGGGTCTCCATACGGCAGGCGCGGGGAAGGCGCCGGCGATTAGTGCGCGGGCGGCTAATGCCAGGGCAAAGGCGCCGCTGGTATGATACTCGCCGCAGAGGTGCTTATAGGAAATAATTTGCGTGCCGGGCGTGAAAAAATCATCGGCAAGCCGGTGGTAGATGGCGTCGTCATTCGGGTCGCCGTTAATGCCCAGTACGGCCGCGTCGAGATGGTGCGCCTCCAGGCGCTGCGCTGCCAGGAAGCGGGCAATAAAATCAGCGGCGGGGCGGTAAAATGTCCCGACCGCTGTAATTTTCACACCGGTTTCTGCGGCAGGCGGCCGGTCGCATAACAGGAAAAAGCCTGCGCCTTCGCCGGCAACGGCGCTTTTGGCGGAAAGCGTATGATAATGTATTGAAAATTCATCAATGCCGCCCGCCAGCACATACCGGCTTTCTTTTTCGTTCAGGAGCATCAGGGCGTCGAGCAGGGCGTTTTCAAACGAGGCGCCGCGGTGGCAGTGGGTGTTGTTGTAGGTTTGCACTTTCAGAGTGCGTGCAATTTGCGCCGCCACCGTGTTGTGGAGTGAATTGATAAAGGGAATGGGCGAAATATGCTGTTCGCCGGTTTCTATAATGGATTTCACAAACGTTTCAATGTCATTGACGCATGCCAGCCCGGTGCCCACCACAATGGCGTCGGGGCGCTGTCCTCCGGCGTTGTTGATGCACAGCTGTGCGGCGCCCAGCCCCAGCTTGAGGATGCGCGAAATGCGCCGCAACTGCACCGGATTGATCAAATCCCTGTAGTTCGGCTCTACCGCCGGCAGGATGGACATTCCCTTCGTTTCCACGCCGCAGGAGAAATCATTTTCAAATGTGCGTTGCGGCGAAATAAGCCCCATGGATATGATATAAGCCTGCATGTTACCGTCGTGAAAAGATTAAGGAGGCATTGCTTCCGCCAAAGCCGAAGGAATTGGACAGGACGTTGTCAACGGGTACATTTTCTTCCAGCGTCGTTTGCGGGGTAAAGGACAGTTCGGGCATTTGCGCCGCGAACCGCAGGTTTGGGAACAGCAGGCGGTGCCGTATGGCAAGGATGGAGATGATCGCCTCTGCCGCGCCGGCGGCCGCCAGCGTATGTCCCATGTAGCCCTTTGTGGAGCTCACCGGCGGAATACGGTTTCCGAACACCGCTTCAATGGCGCGCCCTTCCGACAGGTCGTTGACGACCGTGCCCGTGCCGTGCGCATTGATATAGTCGATGCCGGAGGGAGGAAGCCCGGCCGACGCCAGCGCTTTTCCGATAGACAGCCTGGCCCCTTCGCCGTCGGGCGACGAAGCCGTCTGGTGGTAGGCTTCGTTGGTATTTGCATAGCCGCTCAACCGGCATAAAATATTGCCGGGCTTTGCGGCGGCGGCTGATTCCAGTACCAGATAGGCGGCGCCTTCGCCCAGGGAAATGCCGTTCCGCCCGGCGTCGAAGGGCATACATCCGTCCGGCGACAGAATCTCCAGGCTGTTAAAGCCGTTCAGGGTAAACCGTGTCAGGGCGTCCGTTCCGCCAACAAGCACCTTGTCCGCCACGCCGTTTTTAATCATCCGGGCGCCGACAATAATGGCATTGGCCGAAGAAGAGCAGGCGGTACTGACGGTGGTAATATTGTTCGAAATGTCGAAATAGCGGGCGATTTTCTGTGCGGCGTCGGCGCAGTCCAGCAGTTCCACGTACTTGCTGTCGCATTTCCCGGCAAATACCGTTTGGAAGTTTTTTTCATGAAACCCCACGCCGCCCACCGTTGTGGACGACACCAGGCTTATTCTGCTTTTATCGACCGCGCTTTGCGACATTTGCATGGCTTCCCGGGCAGCCGTCAAGCCCAGCAGGGCGGTACGGGTATACAGGTCTCTTTCCGACCGGATGTCCAGCCGGTCGAGCAGTTCCCCGTCGCTGCAGGGCGCTTCGCCTGCCGGAATATGTTGGAGCCGGGTTTCGAACAATGTTACCGGCTTCAGCCGCGACCGCTGCGCGCGCAGCGCCGGCAGGGTTTCATTCACCGAGCCGCCGAGGGCGGAAACCATGCCGATGCCCGTAACATAAACCGCCGGTATGATTTTGCTATCCCTCACTTTTTTGATGATTCAGGATACAATCGGCCATGGTATTGACGGATTGCAAAACGTCCCGCCGTTCTTTCGGGTCTTCGATTTTGATGCCGTAATGCTGGTTCAACAATAAAATCAACTCCAGGGCGTCAATGGAGTCCAGTCCCAGCCCGTCCACAAAGAGCGGCGCTGCGGGATCAATGTCGTCGGGCGTGAGGTCTTCAAGCAGCAGGGCTTCTATGATCTGTGCCTTCAACTGTGCAACAAGTGTTGTTTTTTCCATAATTAATCAGGTAAATTTATTTTACAAATCTATTCTTTTTCTTTTATTGTACAAAATAGCCGCTCCCATGCACAGTCCGAAAAACAGCAGCGAAGCGGCACATTCCGGCAGCACGGACGTCCAGTGCCCGTCCCGTACAAAGACCGTATAAAAGCCTTCCAGCCCCCAGTTCAGCGGCGACACATGGCTGAACAGCTGCATGGCGTGCGGCATGACGAACACGGGAATCCAGACGCCGCCGACGGCAGCCATGATCACCACCGAGATGGACGCAAAAATAGCCGCCTGCTGGTGTGTTGCCGCTATTTTCCCGATCAGTATCCCGTAGCCGATAGCCGCCAGTGCGGAGGAAGTGCACATCAGGGCGAGGGCAAAATAATCAATCCCCATATCCAGCGCCGGCAACCCGAACCACGGGAAAACAAAGGCGCCCAAAAGCATCAGGGCGGCAAACTGCAACAGGCAAACCGCAAAGTACACGACGATTTTGCCGAACAGGTAAAAGGAATACGGGCACGGCATCAGGCGCAGGCGCGTGTAGCTCCCGTCTTCCCGTTCCTTTATGATATTCCCCGACAGGGAGATGGTGATAAAGAAGATGGCAAACATGCTCCATGCCGGCACATTGTGCTGTACGGAATTGGGGATTTTATCCGGTTTGTCGAGGGAGGCATAGTGTTCGCCGAAAGTAATCCGGTCGCGCGCCAGCCGGACATCGGCAATGGATACCGGCGCCAGCGCGTTCACTTCCGCAATAATTTCGTTGAAGATAAAATCCGCTTCCGTACGCACGGCATATTCCCGCAGGGTACTCATCAGCGTGGTGCGGAAGGAGTTTTTGATGACCGGGTCGAGATAGATCGCGATGTGCACCGAATCGGCAACGGCCGTCAGGGCTGTGCCGTTAAAAGCGTCCGCAACGTAGCGCTTGACGTTTTTCCGGATGTGCATGGTCGCCTGTTCCGGCACGATAATGCCGGCCATGCAGTCGCCGGCGGCTACCGCCCTGATCAGTTCTTCTTCCGTTGCCGGCTTGCCGTTTATGGTTTTGCGGACGTCGAAGATGCCCGATTTTTCTATCTGCCGTTCAATAATGATGCCCAGCGAGTCCGTGTCGCGGTTGAGCAGCAGCAGGGGGACGTTCTTTTCGTGTACCGCATGAAATGTGCTGTCCTGTAAATACGTCATTATGATTACCAGCAGCACGGGCATGAGGAACATCATGGCCAGCCCCGCCCTGTCGCGCACCAGCACAAGGAAGTCCTTATAAGCTAAAAATCCGAATCTATTCATTTAATCGCGCAGTTTTTTTCCGGTAAGTTGCAGGTACAGCATTTCCAGAGACGAACAGCCGTCGTGCTGCCGTATCATTTCCGCCGGGATTCCTTCGCACACCGTTTTGCCTTCGTCTATAAAAGCCACGCGGGAGCAGAGCATTTCCGCTTCTTCCATGTAGTGCGAAGTGTAGATGATGGTGGCGCCCTGCCGGTTGATTTCCCGCAGGTTTTCAAGGATTACGTTTTTCGACTGCACGTCGACGCCCGCCGTAGGCTCGTCGAGGAACAGTATTTTCGGGTGGTGCAGGATGCCGGTAATCAGGTTTATCCTTCGTTTCATTCCGCCCGAGAAATTTTTCAGGTAATGGCGTTTATTACGGTTCAGGCCGAATTTCAGCAGCAGTTCGTTGATGCGGGCGTCCAGGACTGCCCCGCGCAAGCCGGCGATCCCGCCGAAGACCTTCAGGTTTTCGTATGCCGTGAGGGTGGGGTAGAGCGCCAGTTCCTGCGGCACAAAGCCGATGAGCGGCTTGATGTCCTTCATTTGCCCGGGCGAGGCGTATCCGCAGATCGTTACTTCGCCTTCGTCGAACGACCGCAGGCCGCACAGGATGTGTATCAGGGTTGTTTTTCCCGCGCCGTTGGGGCCGAGGAGCCCGAAGACGGACTGTGCCGGCACCGACAGCGACAGGCTGTCCACCGCCGGACGGCTGTTTCCCCTGTAGGTCTTTTTCAGACGGCTGATTTCTATTGCGGCTTGCATGGTGTTTTGCTGTGCTGCGGGGGTTGCTGTTTATACTCCTTCACGGCCCGGCGCAGCGCGCGGAAAAGCGCTTCTTCCATGCCGGCTATTTTTACCAGTTTGTCGGCCAGTTCGTCGTAGGAGCAGATGTTTTCGCCCCGGTTTTTGAACTTGCGTCCCGCTTCGGCGGCAAAGTCGCGCCACCGGTCGCCCGCTTCCGTCATTCGCAGGGCATGGGTTTTAAATGCGGGGTTGCCGAGGATGCCGGCGGCTTCCTGCAGGAAGGCGGCATACATGAACCGGAAGCCGGCGCCGCCGGTACCTATTTCTTCCAGCATGCGGACGATTTGTGCCAGGTTGAGCGCCGCCCTGCCGCTGCCGAATCGCTGTTCCCAGCGGCGCATTCTTTTTGCCAGCATGCCGATGCCGCGTACGCCGAAGAACGGCACGGGGATATCGAGCATCCGGCGGCAGTTTAGCTTTATGGCATGCACGATGGCGCGCGGCAGGTCGGGATGCTGTGTTTTCACGCGGTCAATCCAGTACATTTTGCCGTAGGGGGGATACGTGCCTTTGGCATAGCGGCAGCGTTTCAACGCTTCGTAGCCGATGGTTTCCTTGTGCATCAGCACCGGGTCGCTGATGATATAGCGCCCGTTTTCCTTGCCGGTGACGGCGATGTTGTGGGCATTGAAGTGGAAGCGGTATTCCTTCGGGAAATACGGCAGGTGGAAAACGCCTACCAGCACGCCCGCCGGCAGTCCCCGCGCCAGCAGTCCGTCGAGCGCCCGCATGGATCGGTCGCGGTTCAGGAACCGGCGTTTTTTTACTTTTACGCCCAGGGCTTTCGTTACCCTCGAAAATATTTGACCGGGCAGGGGGCGGAAGGAAGTGACCGCCATGCCGTGCAGCGTGACAAAGGGCATGTGCGAGAAGAACAGGCCTGCGCCAAGGCCCAGCGCCATCGGCTCGCTTATTTTTATGCCGTGGAAGTTCAATAAATTTGCCGTAACGCCGGTTTCGCAGTGGGCCGCCGGTTTGTGTTCAAATGGTTTCATACAGTGGTTAATTCCGCTACGGTGATACTCATGGCGTCGGCGTATGCCTGCAGGACGGAGGCGTCCAGCCGGAGGAATGTGGCCGGATCAAGGTGTTTCCGCACCGTTTTTTTCGATATTCCCGCGTAGGCCGACAGGGTTTTAATGTTCAGCAGGTGCATGTTCATGTGGTATGCCAGCGGGCTTTTCCTGCCCGCCAGCACGTCCTGCCTGATGGTTTCCGATTCTTGTGAAATATGCTCCCACGTCAGCGACAGGGCGTCGTTCTTGACAGCCCAGCCAACGCTGGTTACCTGCCGGTAGTTGCCCTGCCCGTCGAGGGCATAGCAGATTTCGCGTAAACCGGTTTTTTCGAGATATTGTCCGTCCTGCGGAACTTCTTCTATTTTCATGGAGGGGTCAGCAAACGGTTAGTAACGAATATCCGTACGAGAAGCGTGCGCTTTCCGGCACCATCAGGAGGATGTGCTGCCCCGGCGTCAGGTTGCCCGACCGTACCAGCGCTTCGAGCATGGCAAAGTAGGAGGCGGAGGCGATGTTGCCCACTTCCGGCAGGTTGAGGAACCATTTTTCCGCGGGGATGGGAAAGCCCGAAGCCGCCAGCTCGTCACAGACCCTGTCCTTAAAAAACATGGACGACAGGTGCGGCAGGAACCAGTCAATGTCTTCGGGACGGAGGTTTCTTTTTTCCGCGGTTTCCCGGAGAAACCGGCCGCCCAGCTTCACGATGTTGTCGCCCAGCAGGCGGGTGTCCTGCTTCAGGGCAAACAGCGACCGCGGGAGCCATTCGCTTTCCGGGAAAAGGGTCCAGCCCAGCAGTTCGCCCTGCCCGTTTTTCTCGCCGCCGGCATACATGCAGGTTTCCCGCTCGCTGGCATACGAGCAGGTGTCTATCCATTCGACCTTCAGGGCGCAGCCCGTCCGGGGTGGTTCCTTTTGCAGGAGCAGCGCCGCCGCGCCGTCGGACAGCATCCAGCGGAGAAATTCCTTTTCGAACGCCAGGATGGGCTTTTGTTCCAGCTCCCGGAGCCGCTCCATTTCGCAGGCGAAGTTTTTGGCATGGATCCATGCCGAAGGCCGCTCGGACGCCACGCATACGGCGTTGTCTTTCTCGCCCGCCCGCAGCGACAGGCAGGCATATTTCAGTGCATGGAGGCCTACGCAGCACGAGCCGGCGAAGGAAACGACCTCGGCGTTTTTACCGCCCAGCAGGCCGTGAACCATCACCCCGTGCGAGGGCACCAGCTGTTCGGGCGACGCGGTGCCCGCAGCCAGCAGTTCGATGTCGTCAACGGAAAATCCGTGGCTGCACAGCTTTTCGACGGCATGCACCGCCATCTGCACATTCGTGTGCGTGACGTTCCCCTGCGCGTCGAGGGCGTAGTAGCGCCGCGTGATGCCGTTATTTTTTAATACAATGCGTTTGGAAAGGGATGAAATGCCGCCGGGTTGTCCCAGATATTTTTCCATGTCGTCGTTGCCGACAGGCTGATTGGGAAAGAAAGAGGCAATCTTGGTTATATAGGCATGATTCATGCTGCAAATATACGAATTTTTTGTATTCTTTATTGCCCGGCCGGAATGAAGGCTTATTTAGTTGAGAGTTGAAAGTGAAAAGTGAAAAGTGAAAAGTGAAGAACTAAAAGTTGGCTGACGCCACTTTGATTTACGGATTTACAGATTTACGGATTTACAGATTTGGCTAACGCCATTATGCGCTTGTCGCAACTCTTAGTTCTTAGTTCTTAGTTCTTAGTTCCTCGTGTGCTGACCTTATTTCCCAAAAGAAACCTTAGTAGAGGGGGTAATTCCCGTAATATGAAACCTTATTACCTTATTCCTTTTTAAACAGGCTCCGTTCCGCGCGGCGCATCGTCCGCGCTTTTTATATCGCCTGCAGCCCGCGCGGGGAGGGTGGTTATGCTGTTATTTCTACTAAGGTTTCTTGTGGAAAATAAGGTCAGCGCACGAGGAATCAGGAAATAGGAATCAGGAATGGCGGCACGCGCACACCGGCGCCAGCTAAATCCGTAAATCTGTAAATCCGTCAATCTGTAAATCCTGCGGTGTTATTTCCCGTTGAATTTTTGGAAATAGCGGAGCCAGCGCACGGGTATTTCGTGGCGGCGGGCGCAGAGGTAGTCTTCTTCGAGGCAGGCGATGTCGCGGTAGGAGCTGTCGAGGAGCGGTATGCGCAGCCACCAGTAGCCGGTGACGGTGTCGTGGAGGAATTCCAGCGCCTGTCCGTGGTCGCCGGCGTCCACGATGATTTTTTGGATATGCGTTGTGCCGCGCGGTATATGCGTCTGGTGGCGTACGGCAATGCCTTCGAGCAGGTGCCATAATACCTGTGCGGCGGCCTGCGCGGTGAGCATTTCGGGCGAGAGGGTAGGGGCGAAGTTGAACAGCCGGAAGCTTTGCAGGTTCGGCGAGCGGCCGCTGTAGGCCGCCAGCTGGCACAGTTCTTCGGCATACATGCCGTTGGGCGAGAGGTGGTGTATTTCGGGCGCATCGGCGGCGCGGAGGACGTTCATGTCGAAAAACGCGTGGTGGGCTTCGCGGAGCAGCGGTTCGGCTTCGGCGGGCGCATCGCGGAAGGCGCCGAGCCGCAGCGTTTCATGGGCGCGTTCGTGCAGCCATTCGATGTCGCCGGGGGGCGTGAAATAGGTCTGGAATCCGATGACCGAAAAAATTTCCAGCAGCGGATGTTCCAGCGCCGACCGGTAGAGTTCGACCGACTGCATGTTTGCCGCCGGCGCTACCACCGCCACAGAGAACGGCTGGCCGGTGGGGATAAAGCGTGCGTTTCCTACAATAATCGCCACCATATTGCGTTCCCGGCAGTCGGCCACCAGCGCGTTTACTTCGTTTTCCGGACATTCTATGTGCAGCACGGGCGTCGTATGGCGGTGGGCGTGCAGCAGCATGAGGGCGTCCATAATCGGCTTGTGCAGGCCGGAGCCAATGATTACCGCCTGCGCTTCGGGGTAGTCGTTGCGCAGGTTGTTGATATGTACGTAATGGATGATTTGCTGGAATTGCATGATTATAAATTTACGGATTTGCAGGCAGGGGCGGGCGCCGGCGCGTTCTTAACCCTTTTTACTTTTTACCTTGCCTTTTGTGGTTTTCCTTTTGGGCCGGGCATCGACCCTGTCTTTTTGCGAGGCGATGATCTCCAGGCTTTCCTGCAGCGTCAGTTTCGCGGGGTCGGTTCCCTTCGGGATTTTATAATTGTTGCCGGCGTGCGCGATGTAGGGTCCGTAGCGGCCGTTGAGGATTTGGACATCTTCTTTTTCGAATACCCGGATGTGTTTTTCGCGGTCTTTTTTACGCTTTTCTTCAATCAGCTCGATGGCGCGCTCAAGGGTTACGGTATAGGGGCTGTCTTCTTTTCTGAGGGAGACGAACTCCGAGCCGAAGCGGACGTACGGTCCGAAACGTCCGATAGCCGCCGTGACGTCTTTGTCTTCATACGTGCCGACAGGGCGGGGGAGTTCAAAGAGTTTCAGGGCGTCGTCCAGCGTGATGGTTTCAATGAGCTGTCCTTTTTGCAGGGCGGCGAACTGCTTTTTTTCGTCGCCGGCTTCGCCCAGCTGCGCCAGCGGGCCGTAGCGACCGATGCGGGCGGTAACGGTTTTCCCGGTTTTCGGGTCTTTGCCCAAAATCCGTTCGGCATTCATGGTGTGCGATGTTTCCAGTGTTTCGGTCACGTTGCTGTGGAAGGGTTCGTAGAATTTTCCGATCATTTTGCTCCATTGTAATTTTCCTTCGGCTATTTCGTCAAATTCTTCTTCTACGTTGGCGGTGAAACCATAGTCCATGATGTTTTTGAAATATTCATTCAGGAAATCATTAACCAGCATGCCGATGTCGCTGGGGAACAGTTTTGATTTCTCTGCGCCGGTGATTTCCGTCAGTACCTTTTTCACGAGGCTGTTTTTTTGCAGCAGCAGCTGAATGTACTTGCGTTCCACGCCTGCGCGGTCTTCTTTGGATACGTAGCCGCGATTGATAATCGTGGAGATGGTCGGGGCGTAGGTCGAAGGGCGTCCGATGCCCAGTTCTTCCAGCCGTTTCACCAGGCTGGCTTCGGTGTAGCGCGGCGGACGCTGCGAGAAGCGCTCGGTAGCCGTTATTTCCAGGGCATCCAGCTGCTGGCGGTCTTTCAATGGCGGCAACAGCCCGCTGCCGGCCTGGTCTTCCGGTTCGTCGTCGCTGGCTTCCATGTATACTTTCAAAAAACCGTCGAACAAAATCACTTCACCGCTTGCCTGAAAAGTTTGCGGGGCGGTGGAGACGCTGATGGTTACTTCCGTTTTTTCCAGCAGCGCTTCCGCCATTTGCGAGGCAATGGTGCGTTTCCAGATCAGGTCGTACAGTTTGCGTTCCTGGGCGGAGCCTTCAACGCCTGTTTGGTTCATGTAGGTCGGGCGAATGGCTTCGTGCGCTTCCTGTGCGCCTTTGGTTTTGGTGGCATACCGGCGGGTTTTGGAATACTTTTCCCCGAATAATTCCTTAATAGCGCTCTTTGCGCCGTTCAGCGCCACTTCCGAAAGGTTTGTGGAGTCGGTACGCATATAGGTAATGAGCCCGGCTTCGTAGAGCCGCTGCGCGATGCTCATGGTTTGCGCGACGGAAAAACCGTGCTTGCGCGAGGCTTCCTGCTGCAGGGTGGAGGTGGTGAACGGTGGCGCCGGCGTCTTTTTCGCCGGTTTTTTCTCAATGCTTTTTATAGTATAGGTTGCCGTTTTGCATTTTTCCAGGAACTGTTCCGCCGTTTTTTCGTCTTTAAACTTTTCGGAGAGTTCCGCTTTAAGTTTGAATTTCTTTTCATTTACCGGTTCAAAAAGGCCGCTGACCTTGAACGTCGGGACCGCCCGGAAATTCAATACCTCGCGTTCGCGCTCCACAATCAGGCGCACGGCAACCGACTGCACGCGCCCTGCCGACAGCCCTTCCTTTACTTTTCTCCACAGCACCGGCGACACTTCAAAACCCACCAGCCGGTCGAGCACGCGGCGCGCCTGCTGTGCATTCACCAGGTTCATATCCACCGTGCGGGGATTTTGAATGGCGTGGAGAATGGCGTCTTTCGTGATTTCGTGGAACACGATGCGCCTGGTATTTGCCGGGTCTAATTTCAGTGTCTCCATCAAGTGCCATGCAATGGCTTCTCCTTCGCGGTCTTCATCGGAAGCGAGCCATACGGTCCGGGCTTGCTTGGCGCATTTTTTCAATTCGGCAACCACCTTCAGCTTGTCTTCCATAACAACATACTCGGGCTCAAAGTTGTTTTCTATGTCAATGCCGAATTGGTTTTTTTTGTTTTTGGACAAGTCGCGAATGTGCCCGTAACTTGATTTTACTAAAAAATCCTTGCCTAAAAACTTTTCAATCGTCTTGGCTTTTGCCGGCGATTCTACGATAACTAAATTGTCCTGCATATTTTTGATTTGGTTGGTTTATTGCGCTGTTGCCGATTTTGCTGGTGGTCTGTTTTGCCGGTTTACATTGACAGGTTCGGTAGTGCTGGCGTTTTAAGCATTTCATCACAAACAGGCAAATCGGCAAATCAGCGTTTTTGTAAAATTTTTTACAAAGTAAACTATAAAATAAGGTATATTCCAAATTTTTTATGTTATTTTGTATTTAAGAATGTTGGAAAAACACTTCTTTTTCGGGTAATAAACGGTTGTAAAATAGTTTTGTAGATATATATTTTGAAGATGACAAAAAAAAATAAGCCGGGCGCGCCGGACAGAAATCGCCGGTGGCGGAAAATTTTTCGCTGGTTCTGGGGTCTGGTAATTGCCGGGATAGCTGGTATTGTTTTAATTTTTATGCTGATTGGACTGTTCGGAAACATTCCTTCGTTCGAAGAACTGGAAAACCCGACCAGTAACCTGGCCACAGAGATCATTTCATCCGACGGGGTGGTGCTGGCGACTTTTCACATCGAGAACCGCTCTTTTGTTTCGTACGACGAGTTGTCGCCCTACCTGATAGACGCCTTGATTGCCACGGAAGACAAGCGTTTTTACAGTCATGCAGGCATTGATTTTTTCAGTTTGGGACGGGTAGCGGTGAAAACAATGCTGTTCCGTGACCGGAGTTCCGGCGGCGGCAGCACCATTTCGCAGCAGCTGGCGCTGAACCTGTTTTCGCAGCGGGAACAGAACAGGCTGAAACGCGCCTGGCAAAAACTGGAAGAATGGGTTACCGCCGTGAAGATAGAACGGAACTACACGAAAGAAGAAATCATCGCCATGTACCTCAATACGGTGTTTTACGGCAGCAATGCCTACGGCATCCGGTCGGCGGCTTCTACTTTCTTCGGCAAGCACCCTTCGCAGCTGACGCAGGAAGAAGCGGCCATGCTGGTGGGCGTGGTCAATGCGCCTACCATGTACAGCCCGGTGCGCAATCCCGAACGCGCCATGAAACGCCGCAACCATGTGATTGCACAGATGGTAAAGTGCGACTACCTGCCGGAAGACGCCGGCGATTCGCTGAAAGAACTGCCGATAGCGCTGAACTTCCAGCCGCAAGACCACCTGTCGGGGCAGGCGCCTTATTTCCGCGACATGCTGCGGCGCACGATGAATATGCAAAAACCCGTACGCAGCCGTTATGGCAGGCGCATCCTCGATTACAGGAACGATTCCGTGGCCTGGCAGACCGACCCGCTGTACGGATGGCTCAACAAAAACTTTAAACCCGACGGCAGCCGCTACGACCTTGACCGCGACGGATTGAAAATCTATACGACCGTCAACGCCCGCATGCAGCGCTATGCCGAAGAATCCGTTACGGAACATTTGCGCTATGACCTGCAGCCGGCACTGAACGCCGAATTGAAGTACCGGCGGCATTTCCCGTTTGCCAATGACCTGACGGGCGAAAGGGTCAACCAGATCATCAGGCAGGGAATGCTGACCAGCGACCGCTATCGCGACATGAAGGCTGAAGGCATAGCGGAAAAAGAAATTGAAGAAGCTTTCCGGAAGCCCGTGCCGATGAATATTTTTTCATGGCAGCGGGGCGCCATTGACACGGTCATGACGCCGCGCGATTCCATACTCTATTATAAATCGCTCCTGCGCGTGGCGTTTATGGCAATAGAACCGCAAACCGGCTTTGTCCGCGCCTACGTGGGCGGTCCCAATTACCGCTATTTCAAATACGACAATG
>JAIRYH010000067.1 GCA_031267855.1 Prevotellaceae bacterium | reverse complement strand
CATGCATACCGCACGGAAAAGAAAGGAAAAACCGGGAAAACGAAAAAAAACACTTGAGTGATGAAAGCTATCACGCACCGGGAAAAGCTATCACTTGAGTGATAAAAGTTATCACTAATGCAGTTTCCATTTTGCATATTTATGACAAATCTCCCACTCAAAAATCACCATACGAAATACCCCCCGGGACCATTTTTTATTCAAAACCCAGACGGCGCTTGAAACGCCGTCAGGGTTTTCTATTGGGCAGGCCACATTCGACCTGGTAACCCCGTGTGCCGGAAAACCCGGTCACACAACAGAACAAAATTACATGATATATAAAAAAGAAGCGATAAACGTATTTACCACTTAATATGATTTTCTTCCAAAATCTTTTTTGCCAAATTCAATATGGTCGCATCATCGAACATCACAATGCCGCCGTCGGGACCTTGCTCATAATGCAGCCCCGATGATTTTCCATGTTCGAAATCATTTCCGCCGAAATAATTGCGGATGGTATCAACGGACGTATTCAGCAATTCTGCGATACGGTGCGTACTTCCTGTTGGCAGTGCGTCTTTGATGCGGCGCAACTCATTAAATGTGATAGTGGCTCCTTCCATGGTCTTAATTTTATTAAAATAGATTATAAGGTAAAACGTTATTTTTGTATATCTGAAAATAATTTTTCAATCCATTATGACGCAATACAGTTGCCCTGTTTCGTAATGGGTAATGACGACCATTGTGTTTTTTTCAATCATTCCGTGCTCGGCAACAGCATCGTAAATTTCACCATTTACTTCTACTTTTCCCGATGGTCGCAATGAAGTACAGGCTTTACCCATCTGCCCGACCAGTGCGTCCAGTCCGGCAGGGACGCCTACATATCCGGTACTTCCGGAGAGGTCTGTTTTCAGCGCAATTCTTCCAAACATTTTAGTATTATATATTTTCTTTGATAAATAAATGCCGCCCATAACACCGCCAAATATGCCCGCCGACACTATAAACAGCGGCCTGGCAAGCGGACTTAAGCTCAATCCGTCCGGCGTAGAAAATAAATTGTTGTCAATCATTGCCAGCGCCAAACCCGCTATACACAAGAGAATGCCGGAAATGCCCGCGACGCCGAAGCCGGGAATAATAAAAATTTCCAGTATGACTAAAACCAATCCTGCCAAAAACAACAATAATTCCCAATATTCCGCCAGCCCTTCCAGATAAAGCGGCGCGAAATAAAGCAATGTCGCCGTTATCGCCACCACTAATGGAAACCCGATGCCCGGCGATTGCAGCTCAAAATAAATTCCGCCGATGATGAACATCAATAAAAGCCCTTGCAGCAAGGGGTTCATAAGGAATAAAATAATTTTATCCAGCCACGAAGGGTTATATTCTTTGATTTCGGCGGGGACAATGCCCGCCAATGACAATACTTCATTAATGCTTTCCGCTTTCCCTTCGCAGTAGCCGAAAGCATACGCTTCGTCGGCAGTAAAAGTAAGCACTTTTGTGCTGTCAATCAAGCCGGGTACTACAACGCGCGGATCTACCATTGCTTCGGCAATAAGCGGATCACGACGCCAGACTTCCACCGTGTCGCGTCCTTGCAATATTTTTCGCCTGCCATGACTTTCAGCCGTAGAACGCATCATGGAACGCATGAACGACTGGTATTTGTCCGGCAATGCCGCGCCTGTCTGATTGACTACCGTTGCCGCGCCCATGCTGCTGCCGCCACGCATGTAGATGCTGTCGCACGCCAAAGCTATCAGCGCGCCCGCCGAAGCCGCTTCGTTGTCGATAAACACCAATACCGGAATGTCGCAATATAAAAGGGCTGTGCGGATACTGTCGGCTGCCGACAACTCGCCGCCGTAAGTATTTAAGTGCAATAAAACATAATCGCTGTTGTATGCATGCGCTTCCTGCAATCCTTTGCTGACAATACGCGTAGCCGGGGCATTTATTTCCTGCTGAAGATGTATGACGTAAACCGTTTTATTTCCCGCATAACCCAACATTGCGGAAAACAGGAGAAAAAGTAGAAAAAAACTACGGTGCATTATCTTTTTTGAAGTATTTTTTTCAAAGGTAAGAAAATTTATTGATACTGCGAATTTTTCTAACTTCGTAAATCCAAGAGACAGGTTCAATTAGTAAATGCAAATGCAGTCGAAACCAAAAAATGAAATTTATTATTGAAAAAAATTTTCGATGTGAAATTTTTATCCGTCTGTGTGGGAATTAAAAATTTTCATGTATATTTGCGCCGTTATTGATGTTCTTTGTTTGTCGCGAGAAACCTGAGAAGTTTCAAACAGTCGAAGTGTTCATGCTTGCATGGAACGTGAATGAAGTTTATTTCTCGACTGTGGGTTTCTCAGGACCTCTCGCGACGGTAAACTGAATTCACGTTTTTATTTTTCCTTGCGGAAACAATAAAAACAAACAGTAGTTATTAAGATAGGCAGCGAATAAAGAATCGCAGCAGGGGTTGTTTTTAAAGGTGTTTGTGTTTGCGAAACAACCCCGAAGCTGCAAAAACAGCCCACAGATGGACACAGATTTTTACAGATTACACAGAAATCTGTGAAATCTGATTTAATCTGTGAAAATCTGTGGGGAAAAAACAGGAAACTTTAAACTTTAAAAAAAAAAACAGTATGAAAAAGATTTTCTTCTCTTTCGCAATGCTTGCAAGCGTCGCAGCAAGCGCACAGGTAACAAACGTGGAGCCTGTCGGTGCAAATTATGTCGCCAAAACCGTTTCTTTCCGCGTGCGGTGGAGCGCCGCTTCGCGCGATGCTACGCACCTTTCCAAAGTGTGGGTGTGGGTGGACTGCATCGCCGTGAACAGCAATAACACCACTTCAGGCAACTCGTGGGAACGCGCGCTGGTATCCGGCACGCCGACGGCTAATGCCGGCACGCCCTCGCGGGAAGCCGGAAATGACAAAGGTTTCTGGTTACAGGGTAACGCCGGCAGCTACAGCGCCACCGTCACCGTTCAGTTAAACATTGCGGCAGGCAAATTCAACTGGTGCGCCTATGCCAGTGACTTTCCTCCGAATGTAACGGCCACTAACGGAACCTATACATTCAGAGGTACGCCGCCGTTTACGCTGATCGCTTCCAGCGGAACAGCCACCCAGACGGTACCCGGAAAAACACTCGCCGCCTCGGCCTTGACCGTTACGCCGGTTACCATAAAAGACAGGACGGAATGTCCGGGCGTTTTTTGTCCGTACACAGGCATCGATTTATACATTGATGCAACCAATCCCTGCCGGGTGCGCCCCGGCGGCGCAAAGAACTGGGAAGCGTGGATAAAAGACACGCGCGATAATGGATACTACCGGATTGTTTACATGCCCGACAACAAATGGTGGCTGGCGCAGAATGTAAAACTGGCAAGCTATAACAGCACTGAGGTAGGTGTTGCCATTAGCGGCTGCAACGCAGAGGAATGCGGCAGGGCTTATTCGTGGGAACAGGTTTACGCGTCGTATGCCGGCGGAACAAGTGGTTCCAGCGGTAATGTGCAAGGTATTTGCCCGCCCGGATGGTCGTTGCCTTTGCGGGCAACATTTTCTACACTTGCCACATCCATCGGTTCTGCAGCGGTTGTATGTAGCAGTTTGCGCGCATTAGACTCCAATTGTAGTCCTGTAAACGACACATACGGATTCGCAAGCGCTAAAGGTGTAGTCAACGGGGCTGTCAACTATCCGGGTTCTTATTGGTACACTAACGATGACGGCCGTGAAGATGGGTTTGGGATTGATTGTAATCGCGGGCAAGCTGTTTGCAACGCTCAAACGTTAAACAATCCCGGTGACTCCGGCACTCGCGGAGCCGTCCGTTGCTACCGCCAACTGTAATTTTTCCAAATAATATAGTCATATGGAAGCAAAAAAATCGTATCCTTATATTGCTGCATCTTATTAACCGTGCGGAATGTTTCCGGTCGCCGGCACTACGGTTCATATACTTTTGGGGAGTTCCCCGAAGAATGACTTTGTTGCAACGGTGGTCAAAACGGTATGTTGTCTTTTTCAAAGTTGCATAAAACATTAACTTACTTTGATGGCCCCAGCGGCAACAAAGTCACTTGTAATGGCCTGTTCTCTTTCAGGGCTTTGCGGGTCGGCGAGCACGCACGAAATTTCCCATGTATTGGTTCCATATACCCCCAAAAGAAATCCTTGCCCCGGAGGGCAAGGATCGTGAACAAAGTTATGAATGAAAGGATTGGTTAGTAGAAAATCTGAGAGAATCAGATGATCCTTGAATTCGATGCAAAGGTAAGGGGTTTATTCTCAATCATTGTGTCGCATTTAGCGTTTCTTATGTCTTACTTCTCTGATTTTATAATTACTTATTTTTAAGGATGATGTTTTACGATTATTCCAACAATTTAGGTGTTGCCGGCTGGTTTCCTGTAAAATTATTTGTATGTTTAAAAAAACAATAGTACCTTTGTTCGCTGTATAAATCAAGTCCTTATTTCTTTATCGTATGAAAAAATATAACTTATGGAAGAATATTCTTTGTATAGGTATTCTTCTGCTTCTTTCCTGTGAAGAGGAGCGGGATTCAAGGTATCCCAAAATCATGCAGGGTCAGGTTGATTTTAGTATTCCCGAACCGGCTGTTGCCGGCAGGGAAATTTTGTTCCAGGTGAGCAATGGCATCATTGATCCGGACAAAAATTTAACATTCAACTGGAGCGCGCCCGATTTCAGTCCGGCGACGTATTCGGGACCCGATTTTTCCACCGTTGCACCGGCGACGCCCGGCATTTATCCGATATTCCTGACCGTGCGGGCAGCCGGCTATCGCGATATCGTGATAAAAAATGAAGTCAGGCTCGACCTGGAGCGCTGCAATCCGATGACCGGTGCGCTGCGCATTGAGGGGTTGTCGAGTGCCTATATGAATGACGAGATGGTGTTCACCGCCGCGGGCATTACCGTACCCGACGAGCAGGAGCTGGAATACCGCTGGTCTACTTCCGGCGGCTTCACGCCGGCGACGTTTACGGGCAAGGAGTTTCATGCCAGAATAAGCAATGCGCCGAATACCTACACGGTTTACCTGGAAGCCATAGACACGCGGGGGCGCTTTTGCCCGGCAGATACGAGCAAAGCCGTTTCCAATACCTGTACTCCCATGACGGGCGCGCTGGAATTTGCAGCGGAGCCGACGGGGTATGTCATTACCAAGGGCAGCACGGTGATCCTGACCGCCGGCGGCATTCAAACCCCGGCAACCGGCGTGCGGTATGTGTGGAGCTTGCCCGGCTTTGAGCAAATCACCTACCTGACGCCGGACTCCTCGAAAGTAAGCGTTTTGACGCCTTCCGCCGTATACGGCGAGCGGGAAGTAACCGTTACGGCAAGGGCTGCGGGTTATTGCCCGGAAACGAAGGCGCATGTCCTGCAAATCGTGGACTGCATTCCGATGGAAGGGCAACTGAAGCTGGCCCTGAACGGTACGCGCGACGAAACCACCGGCGCTTTCCGGCAAGGCACGCCGCTTACCGTGAGCGCTTCCGGCATTACCACGCCCGCCAACCTCACCTACGAATGGAGCACTTCGCCGGCTATTCCGGCAGCCCCCACCACAACCAACACATGGAGCGCCACGCTGCCGAATAACATCGGTAATTATGTCCTGACGGCAAAGGCAAGAGCGGCTTCTTCCGCCATCAACTATTGCGCAGCAACGAAAGACACGGCTATCTCGGCAGGCACCGTGCGCATGGCCGGCGAACTGCGCATAGAAGCCAGCGGCGATGCGGTGGCGGTCGACGGGCGGACGCTCCGCCCGGGCTCGCCGGTACAGTTTATGGCAAAGGGCATTGCCAACCCGCCGGTGCCGAGCATTACCTACGCCTGGTCGGTTACCGGATTGACCGGCATTACGCCGCCGTATCCGACCATTGCACAGGACACATGGTCGTTCGTGGTTCCGGCGGCTGCGACGCACGGCGACTCCTATACCATACAGGTCATTGCTTCGGCTACCGGCTACACGCAGGAGCAGTACACCCTCACCGGCACGGTGAAGAAAGAAATGATGACCGGCACGTTGCAGCTTCATGCAAGCGGCAGCGGCACCGGCACCAACAGCGAAGGGAAAAACACGCTGCGTCCCGGATCCGACGTAACCTTTACGGCGGAAGGCATAACCGCTCCCGCTACCGGCTTAACATACCGGTGGGACTGGCGGAAAACCAACGACCCCGCGCCGGCGGCAACGGCAATTACCACTTCGCCCGACAACACCTGGACGGTTGTGGCGCCCGGCGCAACGACCGACAGATATACGGCCGGCTTGACGGTAGAGGCGGTCGGATACAATCCGCTGACCATAACCAAAGAATTTGTCATCGACCAGACCGCGATGTCGGGCAGCCTGCGGATACGCGCCACCGGCAACGACGATGAAGTAGCCGATGCGGCAGACAAAATCACGGTGCGCCCGGGCGCGCCGGTACTGTTCACGGCAGAAGGAATAACCTCCCCCGCCGCCGTAACGTACGAATGGGCATGGAAAAATACCGCCCTTACTTCGCCGGCTACCGCCACCGGCGCGACATGGGATGTTTCGATACCCGGCAATGCTGCCGGAGGCAACTACACCCTCGTTGTAACGGCAAAAGCCGCCGGCTACAAGGATTATGTTACGGAAAAACCGGTAGTCGTAAAGGCGGCGGACATGACCGGCACGCTGGACATTAAAGTAAACGGGCGCTCCGGCTCCGTGCCGGACACCATCCGCCCGGGCATGGAAATAAGCTTTGAAGCGGCGGGCATCAGCTACCCCGGCAACAACCTTACCTATAAATGGGAATGGGAACCCGGCGACGCCGTGCCTGCCTCCACCGCCACGAAGACCAACGACCCCACGTGGAAAATAACCGCCGGCGCCGAAGGCCACCATACGGTGAAAGTAACGGTAGCATCCTACGGCTACGAATCCCAAACCCGGTTCAAGGTCATTATCGTGAAAGCGCCGGCAATGACAGGCGACCTGACCGTGCAGGCCTCCGGCGACGGCGTATCGGGCAATACCCTGCGCCCGGCAGCGAACGTTACGTTCCTCGTGAACGGCGTGACGAGCCCCGCCACCGGCGTGAAATACGACTGGATGGTGAAATATAACGCCGATGCGGCACAAACATTTACCGACAACGGCACGACGCTGGACTTCCCGATACCGGCGTCAACCGTTACCGGCAGCTACATCGTGCAGGTTACGGCAAGCGCCGGCGGCTACTCCGTTCTGGCAGGCGCGGCGCGGACATTTACCGTAAACGCCTCGGCGATGGCGGGCAACCTGACCGTGCGGGCCACCGGCGACGGCGTAAATGCCGACAACTCCCTGCGCCCCGCGGCGAACGTTACGTTCAGGGTGAACGGCGTTACGAACCCCGCCACCGGCGTGACGTATGACTGGACGCTGCAACCCGGCGCCGGCCCGGCCGCGACATTCTCCGGCAACGGCGTGGCGCTGCCCTAGGCCCTACCGCCGGCCGTTACCGGCAGCTACACCGTGAAGATTACGGCAAAAGCCAACGGCTATGCCGATTTGACGGGAACGCGGACGTTTACCGTTACCAGGCCGCCCATGACGGGCGACCTGACCGTGCAGGCCACCGGCGACGGCGTAAATGCCGACAACTCCCTGCGCCCCGCGTCGAACGTCACGTTCAGCGTGAGCGGCGTCACAAATCCCGCCACCGGCGTTACCTACGAATGGACCGTACAGCAGAACAACACCACAGCCCAGACGTTCCACCCCAACATTCCCCCCAACCAGGGGAAGACGCTGGATTTTGCCATACCCGCAACGGTTACGGCAATGGACGTTTATAAAGTTACGGTTACGGCAAAAGCCGCCGGCTACGCCGACCGGGCAAGCGTAGAACAGACATTTAACGTGAAGCCTGCCACCTTTGCAGGGTCCCTGCAAATAGGCGTTACCGGCACGGCTGCCAATGCCGACGGCTCGCTCCGTCCCGGCTCTTCGGCAGCATTTCAGGCGACCGGCCTGACCGGACTGCCCGCCGGCGTACAGTACGCATGGACATGGACGCCGCCCGCCGGCAGCCCCGCCAACTCTGCAGCCAATCCGTGGACAAATGCGAACACCGGGGGAGGAGAAGGCGACGGCGCCATAGCCGTTACCGTCAAGGCCGGCGGCTATGCCGATGCAACGCTGCAAAAAACGGTTTCCATCAGGAAAGGCGTGCTGACCGGCACGCCGGCGATCGTTGCCGTAAACAGCACCCCGGCAGCCAATGCCGACGGCTCGTTCCGTCCCGGATCGCAGGTGCAGTTCCGCGTAAACGGCTTGACCGGACTGCCCGACGGCACAGAATACGCGTGGACATGGACGCCGCACAACGGCACTCCGGCGAATGCCACAACCGCCGAAAACACATGGACGGCGAATATCGGAACGGCAGAAGGCGCCGGCACCGTAGCCGTTACCGTCAAGGCAAACGGCTATGCCGACAAACCTGCCAACAGGCCGGTGAACGTGCAGAAAACAGCCATGAGCGGCACGCCGGCGATTGTGCCCAACGGCATAACGCGCACCATTGACAACATGCTCTGCTTCCTGCCGGCTTCCACCATACAGTTTGCGGCAAGCATGACCAGCCCGCCGGAAGGCGTAACGTATGAGTGGACAATTACCAACAGAACCAACTCGTCGCAGACTGCCGGCACCGGCAGCAGCATAAACTATACCGCAACGCTCATCAACCCCAACGCAGTGATAGGCGACCTGGTGGACGTAAAGCTGACGGCAAAAGCCGCCGGCTATGCCGACCGGGAAACCGTCCTGCCGGCAGGCATCCGCTGCTTCCCGTTCGGATATGCGGAAGCCGTGCCGAAAATAACCTATACTTCGGGCGGCGGCAGCACGATCTACACGGGCGCCAGCGTCATTTTCACCGCGCCGGTGATTGGCGACCCGAACAACGGCGCGAACGCTACCTACACATGGCAGGCGACCGGCGACGGATTAAACAACAGCGACGCCGGAACAGGGCTGCAATGGACGACCTCCGCGCCCGCTACGCCTACTGCCGCTTTTGGCGCAACGGTTACGATTACCCAGCCGGGCTATTGCCCGGATGCACGGTCGCTGCCGGGACTGAGCGTAAACTGCCAGCCGCCGGCGGGCGTGCTGACGGCAAATGTGCAGGGAAAAGTGTCGGGCGATATTTATTTCAATAAAGCGCAGGATTTGCTGCTGGTCGCAAACTATAACGGCGGAACGGCCCCGGCAGACAGCTATACATGGAACATCGGCGGGCAGTACGAGCGGACTACGGCGGTTAACAATCATACCATACAGTCGTCGGATGCACAAATCAGCGCATTATCTCCCGGAACATACACCCTGACGGTAAAAGCCGTCAAAGGCGCCTGCACGCTGCAAACCGTCAGCTACAATATCTTTGTTGTTGACTGCCCCTACAGCGGCGCCGACCTGCTGATAGACGCCACCCACGAATGTAAGGAAATCACCACCGGCAACACCGCCTACTATCAGGCATATATAACGGCAGGAGCGCAAAACTACCGTATTGTGCGGCTGCCGACCACTGAGCCGTCGAGCGGGTATAACTGGTGGTTTGCGGAAAACAGTAAATTAGGTACCAGCACCCAGGTACAAGATGGCGTTGCCTACTACATTCAAAACAATGCAACATCCAGCGCCTGTCCGTCGGGATGGACTATTCCGAGCAGCAGTCAATGGACGGGACTGTTTAACGCAACCGGAACGAGCAGTGACGGAACGGCTTTATGCAGCTATGGCTCCGGTACCGACTTGTGGGGGTTCTCGGCAACCAATACGCATTATTATAATGCATCGAACGCGTTTCAGACCGGTGAAGAGGGAGCTTATATGTGGTCTTCTACAACGAATGGGTATGCACGTATCTGGGTTGGTAATTCTCCTGCTCAAGCGACAGACACAGGCAAGTATATCCTTCCCGTTCGTTGCATACACCAATAATCCCATCCATCCAGTCTTTAAAAACCGTGCAGTGCTCCTGCGCGGTTTTTTTTACGGGACAGGCATGCGATTTGCGACTTGCGATAAGCGACATGCGACAGCTCGCATGTCGAAAGTCGAAAATTCCGCAACCGTCCCGTAGCCCTGCGACAGGGTTGCGGAAATTCCGCAAGCGTCCCCGAGCCCTCGGGCAAGGTTGCGGAAATTCCGCAGGCGTCCCCGAGCCCTCGGGCAAGGTTGCGGAAATTCCGCAGGCGCCGGCTATTCATTAACTACGTTCCGGCAATGAGCGCTTCGAAAGCCGCTTCGTCAATGACCTTGACGCCGAGTTTTCGTGCTTTGTCGAGTTTGGATCCGCCCTTGTCGCCGGCGAGGAGGAAGGTTGTTTTAGGCGAGAGGGTGTTGCCGGCGCTGCCGCCATGCTGTTCGATGCGTTCTTTGAAGGCTTCGCGCGGGCGGCTGAGGGCGCCGGTGATGACGAACGTCATGCCTGCCAGGGAGGCGGAGAGCTGTGTCCGGGCGCCGGCTTCCATCTGCACGCCGGCGGCGCGGAGGCGCGCTGTGAGCTGCAGGTTGCCGCTGTCGCGGAAGTAGGCGAGGATGCTGTCGGCTATCCGTTCGCCCACTTCGTCGACGGCGAGGAGCTGTTCCCTGCCGGCTTGCGAGAGTGCGTCGAGGGAGCGCAGGGCGGCGGCGATTTTCCTGGCGGTTGTTTCGCCGACGTAGCGGATGCCCAGGGCAAACAGGACTTTTTCAAAAGGCGTGTCGGTGGATGCGGCGATGCTTTTCACGAGGTTCTCCGCCGATTTTTCGCCCCATTTTTCAAAGCCTTCGAGGTCTTCCTTCTTTAAGGCATACAGGTCGGCGGCATTATTGACGAGTCCGCTGCGGAAGAGCAGTTCGACGGTTGCCTCGCCCGCCGCGATGTTCATGGCTTTCCGGCTCACGAAGTGTTCTATTTTCCCGAGGATTTGCGGGGGGCAGCGGGTGTCGTTCGGGCAGTAGTGTTTTGCTTCGCCCTCGTCGCGCACCAGGGCGGCGCCGCATTCGGGGCAGTGCATGATGTATTGAAACGGCCGGCTGTCGTCGGGGCGTCGGTTGAAGTCCACGCCCACCACTTTCGGGATAATTTCGCCGCCTTTTTCGACTTGCACCCAGTCGCGCAGGCGGATGTCGAGCGCGGCAATCTGGTCGGCATTGTGCAGCGAGGCGCGTTTCACGGTGGTTCCCGCCAGCAGCACCGGCGCGAGGTTCGCCACCGGCGTGACGGCGCCGGTGCGTCCCACCTGGAAATCGACGGAAAGCAATTCCGTCACGGCCTGTTCGGCCTTGAACTTGAAAGACGTCGCCCATCGCGGCGATTTGGCGGTGAAGCCCAGCCGGCGCTGGTGCGCAAAGGAATTTACTTTTATCACCACGCCGTCGGTGGCATAGGGCAGGGTTTCCCGCGCGGTGTCCCAGTGGCGGATGAAGTCGAATACGGCTTCCATCGAGCCGCATTTCCTGATGTGTTCCGATACCGTAAAGCCCCATTTTTTTGCAGCCATCAGGCTGTCGTAATGGTTGCCGGCGGGCAGGCTGTCGCCCGGCAGGTGGTACAGGAAGCAGTCCAGTCCGCGCCGGGCGACTTCGCCGCTGTCCAGCAGTTTCAGCGATCCGGCGGCGGCATTGCGCGGGTTGGCAAAGGGCGGCTCGCCGTCGATGTCGCGCTCGCGGTTGAGGCGTTCAAAGGCCTGGAAGGGCATGTAAATTTCACCGCGTATTTCAAATTCGTGCGGACAGTCGTTGCCGTGCAGCTGCTGCGGGATGCTCGGAATCGTGCGGACGTTGAGCGTTACGTCGTCGCCGCGCTGTCCGTCGCCGCGCGTGACGGCCTGCAGCAGGCGTCCGTCGCGGTAGGTCAGCCCGATTGCCGTGCCGTCGAATTTCAGTTCGCACACGTATTCCGGATCGTCGTCCAGTCCCTTGCGCACCCGGCTGTCAAACGCGTGCAGCTCATCCATGGAGTAGGTATTGCCCAGCGACAGCATCGGGTATTTGTGCGCCACCTGCACAAACTCTTTGGTAATGTCGCTGCCCACCTGCTGCGTGGGGGACGCTGCCGTAACCAGCTGCGGGAATTTTTTCTCTATCGCCGCCAGCTCCTGCAGGAGCAGGTCATATTCAAAATCGCTAATCACGGGGCGGTTGTGCACATAATAATGCCGGTTGTGCCCGTCTATGGTTTTGCGCAGTTCGGCAGCGCGCAGTCCGGCTTGTGTAGCAGTCATCATGGCCCTAAAAATTATTCATGTCTGGTTTTGCGTTTGATTAAATCCTTTTTCAGGTTTCCGTCGCGGTTTGCCAGTTCCCATGCGGTATAGAAGATTAGCCGCGTGCGGTCGCGCAGGATTTTGTAATCGATCAGTTCTTCCGTATCCGTTGGCTTGTTGAGGTCGTCGTGCAGCCCGTCCATGTAGTAGACGACCGGTATCCGGTGTTTCCCGAAATGATACTGGTCGGAAAAAAGGTAGAAGATGTCCGAGAACGTCGGGCTGTTATAAAAGGTATAATCCAGTGTCAGGTTGATTTTCCGCGTGCGGTTCACGTAGTCCGAAATATCCTGCAAATCGGAGCTGACGCGGTTGGCGCCCACCAGGAACAGGTAGTTCCGCTGCCCGTTCGGCGAACCTTCCACCCGCCCCACCGCGTCGATGTTCAGGTTGGCCACCGTGTGCCGCAGCGGAAACAGGGGGTTGTCCGTGTAATAAGCCGATCCCGCCATTTTCTGTTCCTTGGCGTCGAAGGCAATGAAAACGATGGAACGCCGCGGGCGGTATCCGCTGCGCATCATCGCGCCGAGCGCCTCTGCCGTTTCCAGCATCGCCGCCACGCCCGAAGCGTTGTCGTCGGCGCCGTAATAGATGTTGCCGTTAAAGACGCCCAGGTGGTCGTAGTGCGCCGAAATGACCAGCGCCTGCTCCTTCAAGTCGCTTCCTTCGATCACGCCCACCACGTTCACGCCCGGCACGGTGGTGATGAAAGCCTGGAAATACGTGCTGTCGCAGGGCTTGTCCAGGCTGATTTTTTCAAACTGTCCGGCGATGTAGTCTGCCGCCATGAATGCGGCGCCGGTGCCGGTTTGCCTGCCCTGCATGCTGTCGGACGCCAGCGCCCGGACATGTTGCTGCAGGTCGCCTTCCAGAATCGAAGCGGCAAAATTCGGCAACTCGCTTTGCTGTGCAAATCCGCTTGCACAAAAAGAAATAAACGCTATGACAGTATATTTTTTCATAATACGGTATGCAAAAGTAATGAAAAATTAAGAATTAGGAATTAGGAATTGGCTGACGCAGCATTACAGTTGAACGTTGGCCGGAGCATCATCTCATCATCAACTACAGCAACCTTAGTAGAAGGGACGCCGCAACCACCCACCCGCGCGGGTTGCAGACAATATAAAAACCGGTGACGCTGCACGGAACGAATGCCGGTTTAAAAAGGAATAAGGTAATAAGGTTTTATATTATGGGCAATGCCCCCTTCTACTAAGGTTTATTTAAGAAAATAAGGTTTTTCGGGGCGCGGAACGCCGCAC
>JAIRYH010000046.1 GCA_031267855.1 Prevotellaceae bacterium | reverse complement strand
ATTCCGCGCTCTAAAAAACCTTATTTTTCAAAAGAAACCTTAGTAGAGGATGGAGTAATTTCCGGAATATAAAACCTTATTACCTTATTCCTTTTTAAACAGGCTTCCGTTCCGCGCGGGGCAGCGTCCGCGCTTTTTATATCTCCTGTAGCCCGCGCGGGGAAGTGGTTATGCTGTTATTTCTACTAAGGTTGAAGGTTGAATGGCTAACGCCATGACGCGCTTTGCGCAACTTTCAACTTTCAACTCTCAACTGTAATGATGCGCTTCGCGCAACTCTTAGTTCTTAACTCTTAACTCTTAGTTCCGTTTTATTAGAGGAATAATTTTTCTATCTTTGTAGAAAAAAAACATGACCGTTCTCCTTTATATTGCCTTAATCATAGCCGCCTATCTTCTCGGATCCGTTTCCAATGCCCTGTGGATCGGGAAATCATTTTTTAACGTGGATATCCGTGAACACGGCAGTAAAAATGCCGGGGCAACGAATACGCTGCGCGTGCTGGGATGGAAAGCCGCCGTCCCCGTTTTCGTCCTGGATTTTGCGAAAGGCGTGGGGGCGGTGAGTTTGATTTTGCTGACCGCGCTGGAAAAAAACCCCGAACCGCCCGACCGGTTTATGTCCAACACGTTTGTGAGTTTTCAGATAGCGCTGGGCATTGCCGCCGTGCTGGGGCATATCTTCCCTGTTTTTGCTTCGTTCAAGGGCGGCAAGGGCGTGGCAACCATTGCCGGCGTGATTCTTGCCATCTTTCCGGCGGCGATGCTGATGGTGCTGGGCATCTTCATCGTCTGCCTGCTGGCGACCCGTTATGTTTCGCTGAGTTCCATGATTGCCGCCGTGTCGCTGCCGTTTATCGTAATCGTGGTTTTTGACATCTGGATTGACACCTACGAGCCGGTAACGCTGGAAATATTCAGCGTGCTGGCCATGATCATGATTCTGGTTACCCATCGCAACAACATTAAACGCCTGCGAAACGGCACGGAGCAAAAAATAGTGATTCGCAAGAACCCGTCGATAGAACTTCCCAAAACCGGAGCCTGACCGGTTATTATCCTATTTTAAGTTATTACAGCGTAAAAGTCCGGTGCCGCCGGACTGAAAGAAGTTGTTTTTTGCCGTGGAAAATGCCTTTTGAGGGGGCAATCCGAAATTGCAGCCGGCGCCACCGTGCGCCGGCCGCAATGTACGGCGCATCATGTTTAATGATTATTCTGCAGCATTTCTTCGAGTTTCTTCCGCAGTTCGCCGGCGCCGCCATCCATGCGGTTGATCACGGCATTTTCGACAATGGAAATAACGCCGGTTTCTTCGGATACGACAATCACAATGGCGTCGGTTCGTTCCGACAGCCCCACTGCCGCGCGGTGGCGCATGCCGTATTGCGCGGGGATATACACCTGTTCGCTGATGGGCAGCGTGCAGCGCGCCGCATAAATCCTGTTGCGGCTGATGATAACGGCGCCGTCGTGCAGCGGTGCATTCTTGAAAAAAAGGTTTTGAAGCAGCCGGCTGCTGATTCGTGCGTCAATAATATCGCCGGTTTCGGCATATATTTTCGTCACCGAATGGCGTTCGATCACCATCAGGGCGCCGGTACGGGATTCCGACATCCTTTGGCAGGCGTGGGTAATGGAATCAATATCCAGCTCGATCGCCGCGGCGTGCATGCGCTGTTTGAAGAGGCGCTGCAGCCAGGCATAGCGCTGATTGTTGAAGCGGGAGCCGAGGTGCAGCAGGAACCGCCGTATTTCCTGCTGAAATACAATGATCAGGGCAATGATTCCCACGCCCAGCACCTGCCCCAGGATGGTGGAAAGCAACTGCATGTTCAGCGCCCGGACGATGAACCAAAGGAAATAAAGCAGTAAAATGCCCGTAAAAATATTGATGGCGGCCGTTCCGCGAATAATTTTATAAACCTGGTACAGCAGAAATGCCACCGCTACAATGTCCAGGATGTCGGACAGATTAAAATGGATAAAATCAAGCATGACGGATGCAAAGGTACAAAAAAAACTTTCAGTAATTAAAAATATTCCGTATGTTTGTGCATAAAATCAGCAGCAGGTTTCCTGTAAACAACGCGGCAGCAGCTTGCCGGATAATAAACGGACAGGATGAATAATGAACGGAAAATACAAGGCACTTTGCGTGCGCCCGCATCGAAAAGCATGACGCAGCGCGCCATTGCCGCCGCCCTGCTGGCGCGGGGCGTGAGCGAGATACGCCGTCCGTCGCGGTGCGAAGACGCCCTGGCGGCTGCGGATATCGCAAAAACACTGGGCGCGCGGATTGAAACAACGGAATCCGGCTATCGGATAACCGGCTGTGCGCAGACGCCAGCCCCTTTACCGGCAACCGGCTGTACGCTGCATGCGCGGGAATCGGCGCTCTGCGCGCGCCTCTTCACCCCGGCAGCCGCCCTGCTGCAGCCGTCGGCGGCAATTACCGGCAGCGGCACGCTGCTTCGCCGCCCGATGGACGATTTGATGGCTTCGCTGGCTGCCTTTGGCGTTACGGCCACGGCAGCAGGCCGCCGCTACCTGCCCCTGCAGCTCGGCGGTGCGCTGCGCCACGGAAGGGCAACAATAGACGCTTCGACCAGCTCGCAGGTTGTGTCGGGACTGCTGATGACCCTGCCGCTGGTCGATGGCGACTCCGAAATCACGGTGGAGCACCTCGCCAGCCGTCCCTACGTGGACATGACGCTTGAGCTGCTGCAAACGTTTGGTATTGCCATCGAGCACCACCGGCACGAAATATTTAAAATACGGGGCAGCCAGCGCTACGTGCCGCAAACCTATACCGTCGAAGGCGACTGGAGCGGCGCGGCTTTTTGGCTGGCCACGGCGGCGATTGGCGGCGCCATCACCCTGGAAGGCCTGCATGCCGGAAGCGCCCAGGCAGACAGGGCGATGTTGCGGGCATTGCAGCAAGCCGGCGCAAGCGTGCAGTGGACGGGCGCGGCGCTGACGGTGCGGCATGACGCATTAAGCGCTTTCCGCTTCAACGCCTCCGACTGCCCGGACCTCTTTCCCCCGCTGGTATTGCTGGCGGCTTTCTGCGACGGCGTCTCCGTCATTGAAGGAGCGGAACGGCTGGCGCACAAGGAAAGCAACCGTGCGGCAGCCCTGCAGGAAATATTCGGGACACTGGGCGTGGCGGTTACCGTCGAAAAAAATAAAATGACC
>JAIRYH010000124.1 GCA_031267855.1 Prevotellaceae bacterium | reverse complement strand
CCATCATTTGGGGCGTCATTAACAAGCACCTCCCCCTGTTAAAAAAACAGGTGGAAGACTTACTGGAAAAATCAAACGAATAATAAATAAAATTACCAGTCATATTATGAACTTCACATTAAAGGTATGGCGACAGGCCCATGCCAAAGCAAAAGGCAGATTCGAAACATATGAAATAGCCGGCATTTCGCCGGATACGTCATTCCTGGAAATGATGGACATGCTCAACGACCGGCTTATCCGGCAGGGAAAGGCACCGGTGGCGGTAGAAAAAGGCTGCCGGGGCGACGCCCCCGTAGCATTCGACCACGACTGCCGCGAAGGCATCTGCGGCATGTGCTCGCTCTACATCAACGGCCGCGCCCACGGCCCCGACGACGATGTGACCACCTGCCAGCTGCACATGCGCAAATTCAGGGACGGCGAGACCATCACCGTGGAACCGTGGCGGAGCAGGGGCTTTCCTGTTATCAAAGACCTGGTGGTGAATCGCGGCGCATTCGACACGATCCTGCAGGCAGGCGGTTTCGTTTCCGTCAACACCGGCGGCGTTCCCGACGCCAACGCCATTCCCGTCCCCAAAGAAAAATCGGACGAGAGCATGGATGCGGCGGCATGCGTGGGCTGCGGCGCATGCGTGGCAACCTGCAAAAACGGCTCCGCCATGCTGTTTGTTGCCGCGCGCGTAAGCTCATTAGCCCTCCTGCCGCAGGGGAAAATAGAGGCTTCGCGCCGCGCCAAGGCAATGGTCGCAAAAATGGATGAGCTCGGCTTTGGCTCCTGCACCAACACGCAGGCCTGCGAACTGGAATGCCCGAAAAATATCTCCATCACACACATCGCCCGCATGAACCGCGAATTTCTACTGGCAAAACTAAAAGATTAGCGCCGCCGGAACAATTTGTTTGCCGAGATGAAACATAGTAACATAAAGCTCTTATCTGTTTTCCCGGTATTGTTCTGCATCGCCTGCTGCACTTTGGCACAGACAGGCAGGGAAAGTGAACAGCCGGCGGATACGCTCAGCACCGTAAAACGTGACACGGTGCCGCATCCGGCGGTACAGACGGACACCCTGCAAAAAGATACCGCCGTGCCCGCAACCGCGCCGCGGCAGGACTCATTAACCACCGCAGCGACGCCGCGCCTGCCGCAAGCAGACAGCCTGCAAACGGCAAAATCCGATACCGCCAAAGCCGCCAAATGGACGATTACGCCCGTCGCCCGGTTAAACTTTGCACAGACGGGATTTTTCAACTGGTCGGCCGGGGGCGACAATTCCGTTGCCACCAATACCTTCTTTACGCTGACGGCAAACTACAAACACCTAACCTGGGCCTGGGATACCAAATTCGACGCGGAGTTCGGACTGGTAAATACGAAAAACGACGGATGGAAAAAAAGCGCCGACAAAATCCACCTTTCCACCATAATCGGCTATACGCACAACGACAAACTGTATTATTCCTTCCTCGGCGAATTTAAAACGCAACATGCCAAAAGCAGTTTCGACAATAAATATATATCTACCTTTATGGCGCCGGGATACCTGAACATGGGGCTGGGCGCAGACTATAAGGAGCCCGGCAAATTCCGGCTGCTTGGCCTGCCGCTGAAAGACTTCACGGCTTTCTTTTCTCCGTTCATTGCCCGGCTCTCGTTTGTGCTGGACGACAAATTGTCGCAGGCGGGCGCATTCGGCGTAGATCCCGGAGAACGCATAAAAAAACAAATCGGGATGGGCGCAAAACTGGCTTTTAAAATAAACCCGGCAGCAAATGTCTTTGTCACCACAACGCTGAACTTATTTACACCCTACGCAGATCAATTCTTTCATTTCGTGGTAGACTGGGACACGATGATAAGCATGAAAATCAATAAATACCTTTCCACAACCATACACATGTCGCTGAAATACGACGAAAAAATACAAATAGAAGACAAAGGCCCATGCGTACAGTTCAAGGAAATACACGGACTGGGCGTTGTATATGCATTTAAATAAAATTCATGTACATTTGTGCAAAATTATAATGTAAACCTATGAATACTTCAACCGACACAATCATTTTAATTACCGGCGCTTCATCGGGCATAGGCAAAGCATGCGCCGGTTATCTGGCGGCAAAAGGATTTACCGTATACGGCGCCAGCCGGAAAGCCACTGACACGACCAACCGGATACACTTTTTGCAAATGGACGTCACACAACCGGCAACAGTGCAAAAAGCGGTACGGACAATTATTGAAACGCACGGCAAAATAGATGTGCTGATCAACAGCGCCGGCATGGGCATCGGCGGCGCCGTGGAACTGGCGGCGCCCGAAGAAATCCGCCGGCAAATGGAAACCAACTTCATGGGCACGGTGCATGTCTGCACGGCCGTGCTGCCGCACATGCGCGCCGCCCGGCACGGAAAAATCATCAACATCAGTTCGCTGGCCGGTGCGATGGCCATCCCGTTCCAGGGGTTTTACTCCGCTTCCAAATTTGCCGTTGAAGGCTACAGCGAGGCATTGAGCATGGAAGTACAGCCGTTTCACATCAAAGTTTCGGTAGTAGAACCGGGCGACTTCAGCACCGGCTTTACGGCCAGCCGGATCATCTCCGACGCCACCCTCCACCATGCGGACTACGGTGCGCGCTTTAAAAAATGCCTGCGCATCGTAGAGAAAGAAGAAACCAACGGCTGCAAACCGATAAAGCTGGCTAAAAAGCTGCATAAAATTATTCGCGCAAAGCATCCGAAATTCCGCTACCGGGTCGGAAATGCCGTACAGGTCGTTTTCACCAAAGCAAAATGCACTGTTCCTTCCCGCCTGCATCAAGCATTACTCCGGTTTTTCTATGGCGTATAAGATTTGCAAAACTCATTTTGTTGTTGTACTTTTGCAAACAGAATTAAAAATGACTTTTTCGCCACCATGACATGCAACAAATCCACAAGGAACAGGCACAATGGCGTGTATTATACACCAAACCCCGTGCAGAAAAAAAGGCGCTTGAATCGCTAAGCAAAAAAGGATATTGCGTCTACCTCCCTTGTGTAACCGTTGTGCGGCAATGGTCGGACAGAAAAAAGAAAATACAGGAACCGCTTTTCAGATCTTATTTGTTTATCCACTGCAAGGAAAACCAAATAAGTGAAGCGGCAACAGACACGTCCATCGCCGGCGTGGTTCGATTCAACGGAGGCGCCGCCGTAGTTCGCGACCGGGAGATGGACACCATCCGCCGGGTGGAAGCAGGAAAAGACCCCGTCGCCGTAGTAACGCAGACGCTCATTGCCGGACAAAAAGTGCTCATTAAAACCGGCGCACTGAAAGGACTGACCGGCATACTAACGCAAATTCGCGGCTCCCAACGGGTAGCCATCGAGATAGAAAGCCTGGGATGCAACCTCCTGGTTGAAGTTCCGGCAGCAAACATAGAAAAGCAATGATGCTTCATTTGCAAAGAAAACCAAGTATTACCGGTTACCCCGAATGGGAGTGACGGGGCGAAGCTGTAAGATATATTCAATAAAAGCAGGAAGAATTTCTATTAAATGAATAAACTTGTAAAATACACAACGGAGGGTTTGGATAATTTTCAGGTGCGAATAGAAGAAGATACCGTGTGGCTGACCATCGAGCAAATGGCAATTCTTTTCGATAAATCAAGAGCAACGGTCAATGAACATATTCTTAATATTTTTAAAGAAAAAGAACTTGAACGGGAGGAGGTCGTGAGAAAAATCGGAAATTCCGACTTTTCTCACAGCACTACAAAACCAACGAATTATTATAACCTTGATGTGATTATTTCTGTAGGGTATAGAGTTAAATCCCAGCGCGGCACCCAGTTTCGTATTTGGGCAACGTCCGTACTTCACGAGCATTTACTGAAAGGTTACACCATCAAGCAGCCGGTAACGCTGGAACATTTGCA
>JAIRYH010000055.1 GCA_031267855.1 Prevotellaceae bacterium | reverse complement strand
CCCGAAGACCTGAATGCACTGGAACAGGCGCTGCGCCTCAAAGACCGTATTCCCGGAACCACGATTCAATTGTTAACGATGGGGCCGGGACGCGCTGCCGACATCATCCGCGAGGGACTGTTCCGCGGCGCCGACGGCGGCGTACTGCTTACCGACCGCAAATTTGCCGGCGCTGACACGCTGGCCACATCCTATGCGCTGGCGCAGGCGATCCGCAAAATGAATCCCGACATTATCATCGCCGGACGGCAGGCCATCGACGGCGACACGGCGCAGGTAGGCCCGCAGGTAGCCGAAAAGCTGAACCTTCCCCAGGTTACGTATGCCGAAGAAATTCTTTCCTTCGACGGGAAGAAACTGCAAATCAAACGCCGCCTCGAACGGGGCGTCGAAACGGTGTCGGCGCCGCTGCCGCTGGTGATCACCGTACACGGGTCGGCGCCCGCATGCCGGTCGCGCCACGCCAAACAGCTGATGAAGTACAAACGCGCCAAAACCCTGTCGGAGTTTCAGGAAGCAGGGAACAATGCTTACGACGGCAGCCTTCCTGACCATCTGCGCATCACCGAATGGGGCGTTGCCGACGTGGGCGGCGAAGAAAGCCGGTTCGGACTGCCCGGCTCGCCGACCAAAGTGAAGAAAATCGAAAACATCGTCTTTCAAGCCAAGGAATCGAAGCGCCTCACCGCCTCCGATGCCGACATGGACTGTCTGGTAAAAGAACTGATGGCGAATCATACCATCGGATGAGTGAAGAACTAAGAACTGTAAATGTTCTGGAAGGACATCACTTAATCGCCTAATCACCCAATCACTTAATTACTGAAAGAAATGAATAATATTTTAGTTTATTGCGAAATCGAAGGCGGCAAGATTGCCGACGTCAGCCTGGAACTCCTGACCAAAGGACGCGGACTGGCGGCGCAGCTGGGCTGCCGGCTCGAAGCCCTGGCTATCGGGAGCAAATTGTCCGGAATCGAAAAGGAACTGGCATGCTACGGCGCACATATCGTCCACCTTGCCGACGATGCCCGCTTGTCGCCGTTCCGCACATTACCGCATGCCGCCATCACGGCCGGCATCATCAGGGCGGAACAGCCGCAAATAGCCCTGTTTGGCGCTACCAGCATCGGTCGCGACCTCGCGCCGCGCGTGTCCGGCGCCCTGAAAAGCGGCTTGACCGCCGACTGCACCAGCCTCGAAATCGGCGACCACAGCGACAACAAGGGCAATGAATACAAAAACCTGCTGTACCAGATCCGCCCGGCTTTTGGCGGCAACATCATCGCTACGATTATCAACCCCGAACACCGCCCGCAAATGGCAACCGTGCGCGAAGGCGTGATGAAAAAAGAACCGGTGAGCGACCCCAAAGCTGCAGAAGTAAAAAAGATAGACATCAAACAATACCTCTCCGACACGGATTTCGCGGTGGAAATTCTCGAACGCCACATCGAAGAACGCAAGGCGGACATTAAGGGCGCAGGCATTATTGTATCGGGCGGCTACGGCGTAGGCAGCCGGGAGAACTTCAAACTGCTGTTCGATCTGGCAGACGCGGTAGGCGGAGAAGTAGGCGCTTCACGCGCCGCCGTGGATGCGGGTTTTGCCGACCATGCGCGACAGGTCGGGCAGACCGGCGTAACCGTTCGCCCGAAACTCTATGTCGCCTGCGGCATTTCGGGGCAAATCCAGCACACGGCAGGCATGGACCAGTCGGCAATGGTCATCTCCATCAACACCGACGCCGGCGCACCCATCAACCAGATTGCCGACTACGCCATTGTCGGCGACCTGAACGAAGTCATCCCGAAGATGATTAAAAGCTATAGAGAAAATAGCAGGTAAGCGGCAAATGTGCACCAAACAACCTGAAAAATCCAATCTATATGGATTCCACTAATTACCTTAATTGCTAAAAATAACAACAATGAACTTTTATACCGACAACAAAGACTTGCAATTTCAACTTCAACATCCGCTGATGCGGAAGGTTGTGGAATTGAAAGAAAAAAATTTTGCCGACAAAAATAAGTACGACTACGCACCGGCAGACGCCGACGATGCCCTGGACAGCTACGACAAGGTACTGGAAGTGATTGGCGACATCTGCGCCAGCATCATTGCGCCCAATGCCGAAAGCGTAGACCACGAAGGGCCGCAGGTGATCGACGGACGGGTAAAATATGCCGCCGGCACGCAGCAGAACCATGAAGCGCTGGCACAAGCCGGACTCTACGGGCTTTCGCTGCCGCGCGAATACGGCGGACTGAACTTTTCGATGGTGCCCTATGTCATGGCTGCCGAACTCGTATCGCGCGCCGACGCCGGCTTTGCCAATATCTGGGGACTGCAGGACTGCGCCGAAACAATTCACGAATTTGCCTCAAAAGAAATTAAGGAACAGTTCCTGCCGCGTATCAACAAAGGCGACACCTGCTCCATGGATCTTACCGAACCCGACGCCGGAAGCGACCTGCAGGCGGTCATGCTCAAAGCCGTGTGGAACGAAGAAAAAGGCGTGTGGCTGCTCAATGGCGTGAAACGCTTTATCACCAACGGCGATGCGCAAATCAAACTTGTGCTGGCACGCTCCGAAGAAGGCTCTACCGACGGGCGCGGCCTGTCCTACTTCGTATATGACAAGTCCGACGGCGGCGTAACCGTCCGCCGCATCGAAAACAAATTAGGCATCAAAGGCTCCCCGACCTGCGAACTGGTATTCAACAATGCCCCGGCAAAGCTGGTAGGCGACCGCAAGCTGGGACTGATTAAATATGTAATGTCGCTCATGAACGGCGCGCGGCTGGGCGTGGGCGCACAATCGGTGGGACTCTCGGAAGCCGCTTACCGCGAGGCTTTGAAATACGCGCATGAACGCGCGCAGTTCGGCAAAACGATTGTCCACTTTCCCGCCGTATACGAACTGCTGGGCGTGATTAAAGCGAAACTGCAGGCATCGCGGGCACTGCTCTATGAAACCTCGCGCTTCGTAGACCTGTACAAAGCTTACAACCTCCTCGCCGAAGACCGCAAGCTGTCGCCGGAAGAACGCGCCGAACAGAAAGAATACCAAAAACTGGCGGATATTTACACGCCCCTGCTGAAACTGTTTGCCAGCGAATATGCCAACCAGAATGCCTACGACGCCCTGCAAATACACGGCGGCTCGGGCTTCATGAAAGAATATCCGGTAGAACGGATGTACCGCGACGCGCGCATCCTGACCATTTATGAAGGCACCTCGCAACTGCAGGTGGTGGCGGCCATCCGCGGCGTGCTTACCGGCGCCTACCTGCAAAAAATCCGCGAATACGAAGCCCAGCCCGTCAAGGCGGAACACGAGCACCTGCGCAAAGTATTGACGGCAATGACCGGCCAGTACGAAAAAGCCGTACTGCTGGTGAAAGAAAAAAACGACGCCGAATACACCGACTTCCATGCCCGCCGCCTCGTCGAAATGGCGGGGCACATCGTGACGGGCTACCTGCTGCTGCTCGACGCGCAGCGCCACGACGACTACATTCAATCGGCCGCCATCCACATCATGCGCGGACAGGCAGGAAACGCCGAACGATATACCTTTATCTCCAACTTTGAATCAGACCACCTCGGCGCCTACAGCGTAATGAAGGACGAAGTGCAATAAACCCGAATCGCGCCGGAAGCCGCCGCAATCTTTCCGGAAACATCGGAAATCTCTCGCGAGATACAATGCCCCTCCGGTTTAATTTACTTATTAATTAAACACATTCAGTCCATGAAAAGAGTTGCGTTTATACCTGCGGCCAATGCCCGGTCTTTCCCCGGACAGACAGATTTTACCGGCCATGCAACCACGTTTCAGGAAAAGCGGGCACGTGCGCAGCAGCACGTTTGCGGGCAGGGGTGTTTTTAAGGGGGGATGGGATATTTTGCGTATATTTGCTGAAAAATAACGATTATGATACGTACTGTTTTTGTTCCGACAGAAAATAATATTGTACTCAACATTCCGCAGGAGTACATCGGGAAAGAGTTAGAGGTAATCGCTTTTCCCGTAGAAACCGCCTTATCCGTAAAAAGACCTGTTGCTAAAAAAAAGGTAGTGTTTACCGATTTCGGCATTGATGCGCCGGATTATAAATTTAACAGGGAAGAAGCCAATGCCAGATAAAGTTTTTCTTGACAGTAATGTGCCTGTTTACGCTTATGTCAATAAGCAAGTGGTCAAGCAGCAGAAAGCCCGTCAACTTATTGCAGAAAGCTACACCGTCGTCAGTACGCAAGTATTGCAAGAAACGACTAATACGTTGTTTCGTAAATTTGAAATGGATTATGCGGCCATCAAAATATTATTAACGGAATTTATTTGCAATAATGATGAAGTATATGTTAATGGACAACACACTATATTTAAAGCCTGTGATATTGCCAAACGTTATCGCTATTCTTTTTATGACAGTTTAATTATTGCGGCAGCGCTTGAAAGCGGTTGCAGGATGTTATATTCCGAAGACTTGCAACATGGTCAAATGATAGAAAACGCATTAACGATCGTTAATCCTTTTTAACAAACTTGTGTGTGGAAGCATACAAGTCCCCCTGACAAAAAATAATCCCGATGACGGTAAAGCAGGCAACTGTTATTATTATCACCTGCGCTCCGGCGCATGAAGGTTCGGTCTTTAAATCTTTAAATCTTTCAGCAGCTCCCGCAGCACCACCTGTGCGGAAACCGCGCGGTTGGCGGCTTCGGGGATAACAATGGAAGCCGGAGATTCTATCACGCCGTCGGTTACGAT
>JAIRYH010000037.1 GCA_031267855.1 Prevotellaceae bacterium | reverse complement strand
AGTTGAAGCCGTCGGGCGCGATGATGCTCAGCGTGGCGGTGATGGTGGCGGGGCTGGCGTAGATGTAGAACCCGCGTCCGTTTAAGTCCGTGTAGTAGCTGCCGGTCACAGATGCGGCCGTAACGGCAGCCGGCCCGTATGTGCCCGGCGACACACCGTCCATCGGGCACAAATCTATAAATACCCACACGCGGTTGTTGGCGGCGTCGCCCGTCCATTCCACTTTAAAGGTTACTTTTTTGTTGGCATTGTCCATACTTATGGGGGTTACGGTGACCGTGGCGCTTGCTGTTACGCTTGCAAGCAAAGCGAAAAAGAAAAGAATTGTTTTCATGATACTGTTTTTTTAATTGGTTGGTTGCTGTTCGTACTGATACAGGTAGACGCCGGCTGCCGCCGGCTCGTCGTTGCCGGTGTAGTACACGGGAATGTTTACCGCATGGGACGCGGTTGTTTTGTGCGTCGCGCAGCCTGTTGCCAGCAGCGACAGGCACACGAGAAGAAAGAAAATCTTTTTCATACTGTTTTTTATTTAAAGTTTAATATTTAGTGGCGTTAGCCGGTTAGTTCTTAACTCTTAACTCTTAGTTCTTAACTTTTGCAGCTGTCGGGGCTGTTTTCAAACACAAACACTGATTACAAAACAACCCCCTGCTGCGATTTTTTATTCACTGCCAATGATTGCAGCATGGTTGGTTAAACGTTTTCTGCAATCCTCGTCTTCAACTTTTATTATGATTTTGCTCTTTATTCCATAAAAAACCAAGAGTGGAAATGGGTGTTATATTTTATTGTATTCGAGGTTCAGGAAAACCCGCCTAGCAAACAAGTATAACAACCCGCATCCACTCTTGATGCAGTCGCTTTTACTTATTCTTTTATGCTAGGCAGAAATTTTCCTGATTTCGAATACATGCAGAATAAAAGTTAAAACGATATATTTTTATATATCTAAAGTCAGTACGTCAAGGAGCACATAATAACGGCGCAAATATAGAACAATATTTTTTATCTGCAAACTTTATCTGCAAAAATTTGTTTCGATATGTTCCGGGGTGATGGGATGATGTGTTGATGGCGACAGCCAACTTTCAACTCTCAACTCTCAACTTTCAACTTTCAACTAACAAGACCTCTCCCACAGCCCATCTCCACAGGAGAGGGGGGGCGGCATAGGAATTAAGAATTAGGAATTAAGAATTAAGAATTGCGACAGGCGCACAGTGGCGTAAGCCATTCAACCTTCAAAATTCAAAATTGAACGTGGTCGTCCGGCTGCCGGAACACGAACAGCCGGCGCCTCCCTAAGGCGGACAGGGGTACGCCTCCACGCCGTGGGGGTACGCCACCGGGGGCAAGTCGACGTCAACCTTGGGGAGTTCCCCTTTTCCGCCTGCGGAGGCAAATATTGCTCCTGTTTGTTCGTCCGGTCCGAAATTTGTATTTCAATAAATTATTTGTACTTTTGGGGCTTAAAATCTTTTAAATTTATAGTTATGGAACGCAGGGATTTCTTAAAAACGCTTGCATTGGGCGGTGCTGCCGGCGTAATGCAACTCAAACCGGAGAGCCTGCTGGCAAAACCGGCAAAAACTCCGGCAGAAGCAAACGACCTGGTAGCAGTAATGGGCGGCGAACCCGTGCAGCTCTACGGGAGGGGTATTGCCGCCATGGGCGGCATCGGGCGATTTGTAAAACAGGGACAGCGGGTCGTTATCAAGCCGAACATCGGCTGGGACCGCAAACCGGAACTGGCGGCCGATACCAACCCCGACCTGGTAGCAGCGATTGTAAAAGACTGCCTCGCGGCAGGCGCTTCGGAAGTAGGCGTTTTCGACCATACTTGCGATGACTGGCGGCAATGCTACAAAACAAGCGGCATAGAAGACGCCGTAAAAGCTGCCGGCGGGAAAATGCTGTTCGCGCACGAAGAAAAATACTACCGCGAAATAGCCATCCCGCAGGGGAAGCGCCTGAAAAAAGCCAAGGTACATGAAGCGATTTTGGATTACGACGTATGGCTCAACGTGCCGATACTGAAAAATCACGGCGGCGCAAAAATGACCATTGCCATGAAAAACAGCATGGGCGTGGTATGGGATCGCCGCTTCTGGCATTCCAACGACCTGCAGCAATGCATTGCCGACTTCGCTACCTGTAAAAAACCGGCATTAAATATTGTGGACGCCTACCGCATTATGACGCAAAACGGCCCGCAGGGCAAAGGCCCGGAAGACGTACAGGTGCCGAAAGCGCTTTTCCTCGCCATAGACCCGGTAGCGGCAGACACGGCTTCCGTGAACTTCTTCAACCAGTACAGGGCTATGACCATCAACGACGCCAGCCATATCCGGCTGGGCGAAGCCATGAACGCGGGAACGACCAAACTCGATTCCCTGAAAATAGAACGTATCAGATTATAGACAATACACGTTACGGAAGTTACCAACAACGTTACAAACTGTTTTGCATGTTCCGTTGCCGGCGCCTGCCGCAAACGTGATAAAAAAATCCACACACACATATGTATAAAATAATTCGCTATTGCCGCATCATCATTGCGCTGCTCGTTCTTGTATCCATTACGCTGGTTTTTGTCGATATCAGCGGAGAAACCGCCGCCCTGCTCCAGGGAACCGTACGCTGGCAGTTCACATCCGCCCTCCTGGGCGCCACTGCCGGGGCGCTGGGAATACTGCTGTTCATCATACTGCTTACCCTTTTATTCGGACGCGTTTACTGCTCCATGCTCTGCCCTGCCGGCATCTTCCAGGATGTGGTAACCGCTGTCGCCAACATTTTCAAAAGCAGGAAAGCACGCCGGTACCACTATGCGAAACCGCACCGGTGGCTGCGCTACGGCATTATGACGGCTACCGTGGCATTACTGATTGCAGGCAGCGCCACACTGCTGCTGTGGCTGGACCCCTACAGCAACTACGGACGGATGGCGGAAAACGTATTCCGCCCGGCCGTCACCGGCATCAACAACCTCGGCGCATCGCTGCTCCCCGCCACCCTCTACCGCGTAAGCTACAAAACATTCACCTGCGGCAGCATCATCGCCGGCACGGCGTTTTTCGTACTGATAACCGTACTGAGCGCATGGCGCGGACGCCTGTACTGCAACACCGTTTGCCCCGTAGGCTCGCTGCTGGGACTCCTGTCCCGGCACGCCATTTTCCGCATCGGAATTAAAAACGACCGGTGCACCCATTGCCGCATGTGCGAAACAGCCTGCAAGGCACAATGCATAAACGCGAAAGAAAACCGCATAGACGCCTCGCGCTGCGTACAGTGCTACAACTGCACGACGGTCTGTAAATTCAACGCCATCGGCTTCCGGTTCGGCTATGCCCCGAAAAAACAGCCCGCGCTGCCCGACCCGAACCGGCGCCGGATATTCATTGCCTCGGCGGGACTGCTGGGAACGGCGGCGCTGGCGAAACTGGCGCTCCCGAAACTCCGGATACCCGTCAAAAACCCCGCAGCCATTACCCCGCCGGGCGCGCAGAGCCTGGAACACTTAAAACGGCACTGCACGGCCTGCCATGCATGCATCGCAAAATGCCCCTCCCGCGTACTGCGCCCGGCGCTGGGAGAATACGGACTGGACGGCGTGATGATGCCGGTGATGGACTACCGTAACGCCTACTGCAACTACGAATGTACCGAATGCTCCTCCGTCTGCCCCAACGGCGCCCTCCACCCCCTGACCGCGGAACAAAAGAAAACCACGCAGATCGGAAAGGCAACCTTCACTCCCGGCAACTGCATCGTAGTGATCGACGGAACCGACTGCGGCGCATGCGATGAACACTGCCCCACCAAGGCCGTGCACATGATACCCTTCCGCGACGGCCTGCTGGTGCCGGAAATAGACGCCAGCCGCTGCATCGGCTGCGGCGGATGCGAATACATCTGCCCGGGACGCCCCGGCAAAGCCATTTCCGTACAGGGAAATGCCGAACACCAGACAGCCCGGCTGCCCCGGCGCGACCGGCAGGAAGAAAAAAACATAACCGGCTTCGGATTTTAAATAAACAACACGCCGGCCGGCGCCGCCACAGACTGACGGCAAATAAAAACGACCATTCAAACTCTTTTTTAGCCATTCAAAACAATTTACTACCTTTGCACCCGGGAAAAAAACAGTACAACCACCGGAGCAAACAAAACAATGGAAAATTTTTACATCCGCAGGCAAAATCAAAACAGCCGTTTCTATTTCGTTATCCGCTGGGAAAACAACGTCGGCGAGAAAGGCCCCTGGAGCGAAATCCTCAGCGCCATCGTCCCCTGAAAAGTGAAAAGTAAAAAGTTGAAAGCCGGCTGATATCGCAGCGTGCCTGTCGCGATTCGGCTTTCGGCCTTCAAGCTTCAAAATTGAAAATAACAGGCGACCGGTTTAATCATCATTGTCAAGTAGGTTGTGAAAACGTCGATTAAACCGGTCGCTTTTTTTGCGGGACGCCGCAAGCCGGCCCCTGTTGCGCCCCGGCGATCCGGGATACCGGCGCCGGCGAAGAAACCGCACGGCGGGACGGCCGTTTACGCCCCGCGTCCCGCACACAAGCACGACCCCGCCGCCGCCGCCGCGGGAACGGCCGCAAAAGCACAGCGGCGCCGGCCGGGAACGCTGCGCCCTTTCGTTTTTCAAAAGAAAATCCTACCTTTACGGTCGCTTAACGGCCTGACGGCTTCATCGCTTCATCACTAAATGACAGAAAACAAAATAATAAACGGCATCCCGGGCAGCGCGACGTCCGTCGCCTTTCAAACGCTGGGCTGCAAGCTCAATTTCTCGGAAACCTCTACCCTGGCGCGCCGCTTCGTGGAAGCAGGCTTTATACGGGTGTCGCCGGCGCAGAAAGCCGACATCTACGTGGTCAACACCTGCTCGGTAACGGAACAGGCCGATAAAAAATGCCGCCGGGCCATCCGCAAGCTGATGCAGCTGAACCCCGCCGCGCTGATGGTGGTAACCGGCTGCTACGCGCAGCTGAAGCCGGAAGAAGCAGCCGCCATCGACGGCGTCGACCTGGTGCTCGGCGCCGACCGGAAAGGAAATCTGTTTGAATATGTCAATAATCTGCGCACAAAAGGCAAGGCGCAGGCGCTGCCGTGCGACATCCGGGCGGTAGACAGCTTTTTCCCGGCATTTTCTTCGGGCGACCGCACCCGCTCGTTCCTCAAGGTACAGGACGGCTGCGACTACCGGTGCACCTACTGCACCGTGCCCCTGGCGCGCGGAAAAAGCCGCAGCCTCCCCGTTGCCGCCATCGTCGGGGAAGCGGAAACCATCGCCGCACTGGGCGTTCGCGAGATCGTGCTGACCGGCGTGAATATCGGCGATTTCGGGAAAACCACGGGCGAAACATTTTTTGAATTATTGCAGGCATTGGAAAAAGTCAGCGGCATCGGGCGTTTCCGCATCTCGTCCATTGAGCCGAACCTGCTCCCCGACGATATGATCGAATGGATCGCGCGGTCGGAAAAAATGATGCCGCACTTCCACATACCGCTACAGTCGGGCTCCAACAGGGTATTGAAAATGATGCGCCGCCGCTATCCCCGCGAACTGTTTGCGCGGCGGGTGCAAAAAATCCGGGAACACATGCCGCATGCCTTTATCGGCGTCGATGTAATTGCCGGCTTCCCGGGCGAAACGGCCGACGATTTCCGCGATACGTATGTCTTCCTCGAACAGCTGCAACCGGCATTTTTGCATGTATTCCCCTATTCCGAACGTCCCGGCACGCCGGCGGCAACCCTGCCCCACAGCGTACCGAAGCAGGAACGGGCCGCGCGGGCCGGGGAACTGCAGGAACTCTGCGCCAGACTGCACCGCGCTTTTTACATGAAAAATATCGGACTGGAAACGCGCGTCCTCTGGGAAAGTTCCTGTAAAGACGGCATGATGTACGGCTTCACCGACAATTATCTGAAAATACAAACGCCCTGCCGCGAAGAATTGGCAGGGCGTCTGGTGCCCGTTAAAATTACCGGAAGCTTTCAGTTTCCAGCTTTCGGCAGACAGTTGCAGTAACTGCCTGCTGCCTGAGACTGCTATTCAACCGGGATATTTTTGTTTACATTTTTACTTCCGATCAGCGCATAGAACAGCAGGTATGCAAGGCCGGCGACAACGACCCAGTAGCTTGCCATATAATTGACCGCATCGGCAATGGCGCCCTGAATGAGCGGCAGGATACCGCCGCCGCAAACCAGTACCATGAAAATGCCGGAAGCGGCTGCCAGGTACTTGCCCAGTCCTTCTACCGCAAGGTTGAAGATACCGCCCCACATCACCGAAGTGCAGAGCCCGCAGAGGATTAAAAACATGATGCCGACGGGAACTTCCGCCAGCCCGAATGAAAGGTCGGATTGAAATACCGGCATGCTGACGGTTGCCGTTATCGGCACAAAAATGGCGATCAATACAAAAATCAAGCCCAGCGCCGCCGCAAAGGACAGCATGTTTTTGCTTGAAAAAACGCCGCCCAGCGAAGCGCCGAGGAAACGGCCGATAAGCATTAGAAACCAGTAGGTGCCCACTACCGTACCGGCAATGGAAGCATTGATGCCCAAACCGGTGGTCATGTATATATTGGCAATATTCGGTATCCCTACTTCCACGCCTACGTATATGAAAATTCCGATAGCCCCTAAGATAAAATGACGGAACGACAGCGCGCTGTATTTACTTTTTTCAGCCGCCGCCTTTTGTTGTGCCAGATGGGGTTCGGGAATAGAAACAAAAAACAGTACCGCAAACGCCAGGGCAAAAATGCCCATGGCAATAAACAGCGCCGGATTGGCGTCCTGGATCGTCGGGCGAAGCGAATTGCCGATGAAATAACCCACCAGCACCGGCACGATGGTTGCCATCAACGAATTGAAAGTGCCGCCCACCTGAATCAGCTGGTTGCCCTTTTTACCGCCGCCGCCGAGCGTATTCAGCATGGGGTTTACCACGGTATTCAACATGCACATGGAAAAGCCGGCTACAAAAGCGCCTGTCAGATAAACGGCAAAACTGCCGGCTACACCCGATAAAAACTGAATCCCTACGCCGAGGAAACCGACAACAATAGCCAGCAGGGCTGTTTTTTTGTACCCTGTTTTTTTCAGCAGCAAACCGGCAGGGATGCCCATAAATGCATACGCAATAAAATTAGCAAAATTGCCTAATTGCGACATGAAGTTCGATGCGCCGAACTGGTCTTTCACGATAACTCCCATGGGATTGGAAAGCCCGGTAACAAATGATATCATCCCGAAAAGGGCGATCATCATAATGATGGCAACGATGTTGCCTTTTTGTTTCTGTTGTGTCATAGTTTTATTTTTTTAAGTTAGACGCCGCAAATTTATACAAAAAAAAGCAGGTTACAAGTTTTTAGCCGCAAAGTTTATTATATTTTTTTTAACAACGCGAAAAGATAATGTGGCGATATGGTAATGTGATGACCTTATATTTGCAGCGTCAAGAAAAACCTTATATTTGCGGAATCAAGAAAATAAATATGTGATTAATGTGATTAATGTGGCTGTCGCCATGACGCGCTTTGCGCAACTTTCAACTCTCAACTTTCAACTTTCAACTTCATGCCACAGCCAAATCTGTAAATCCGGTGCTCTATGTTGCATCCCGGAATACGGCCCGGAGCAGCTCATCCATTTTCGACACGGCAACGGGTTCTATTTTTTTCGTTTTGGGCAGGCCTTTCCGGTTGTAGCTGGAAATAA
>JAIRYH010000140.1 GCA_031267855.1 Prevotellaceae bacterium | reverse complement strand
CAAATTGCAGATATGACTTTTGAGATAGGCGGAAAAAACAAGCGCAAAAAGCAGATAAAAGACGTGGAACGCGGTTTTGTCGTAAAAGACAATATTGAGTTCGGTTACGACAATATTATTCCACTGTGGCAGTTTGGCATGTTGTATTAAAAACCATGCCTCCCGGAAGGACAAGATGCTGCCTTATCCGGATTATCCCCGCAGGCGCTGTCTGCGTGCGTAAAAGAGGGGTTGATTTATTAACCTGCATTTATTTCCGCTACCGTAAAAGCATGTCCGGCATATTGAATGCATGTACATTTCCAATAATTTTTTTGAGGTATCACCGCACATCTAAAGCAACCTTACATTGCCTTAAACTTGGGTCGTATAATTTCGCTGTAGATAATGGCTTTCCCTGCATCGAAGGGCTCTGTGGCAAGCCAGTGTTTCTTTTTCGGCTGCAGGCTAAAGGCGTTTGCCTCTTCCCCGGCAATCGCCGTAACCACAGGTGCGGAAAGCGTACTCTCCGCCGCCGGCAGGGCTTCCATGCTCATTGGCTGATATGCCAGGTAAAGCTTTTTCTCTGCTTCTTCCGGCACGGCGGCGATGGTTTCCGGTATTTCTTCTTCCTCTATATCTCCGATAGAACCTTGCTCTCTCATGGCTTCCAGCAACTGTTCAAACGGGCTTTTCGGCGGCGCCGCTGCCGGGCGCGGACCGTAAACCGGCGGCTGCAAGGGTCTTTGCATCGAACGGCGGACTGCTTCTTTTTTCTTGTTGCCGGCAGCTATTGCCTGCAAAACAAAAAAAGCAACGGCAATAATAATAGGTACTAATGATTCCATCTGATGAATGTGCTAATGTGTGGTTAATTCTGTTGCGCCGTCATTAAAGTTTCAGTTATCTTTCATGCTTTTTTCGGCTTCTTTTTTATTTTGTTTCATTCGTTTTTTTGTCTCATTGCTTTGCCATTGCTGATGCCGTTTTTTCCCTTTCTTTTCCGCCTGCTTCGCTATCTTTTCTTCCATTTTCTTCTGTTTCGCTACTTCCGGCATTTCCCCGGCTAATTTTTTTTGTTCCGCTTCCACAGCTCTTTTTGAAACCGCCACGCGTCGCTGACGGTCATACTGGCGCGCCTGCAATTCGTTCCGGCTGTTTATTCTGCGAATCTCTCCCTGTGTTTTCCCCACCCGCGGACGACCGGAAGAACAGCTTGAAAGTAAAACAAGAAAAATTATTATCTTTGTGAAAAACTTCATACGCTTGACAAAGGTACAAAAAATATTTATCCTTTTAATAAGTTGCCTGGCAGGTACGGGCTGCGGGGCTGAGGAATACGAGGTCTTTTTGCCGGATGTGCATGTGGATTTCCGGTTCGATTTAACCTTCCCGCCCTACACGCAATTGCGTGATGTCTATCCGAACGCCATAAAGGTAAAAGAACGGGAAGAAGGATATAACCGGAACGGCATTATCTTAGTCCGCTTGTCGGAAAGCGATTTCCGGGCATACGACGCTACCTGCACACGCAACGTGCAGAAGGAAACCACGGCGCTTACGCTGTCGACCGACCACTCCACGGCGCATTGTCCGGCATGCGGCGCGGAATACACCATTCAGCAGCCCGGCGCGTATGAAAAAAACGGGAAAAACCGCTTGCAGCAGTATCGTGTCGTCGCCATTAACGAGTATGTAAAACACGTTGTAAATTAATCTTTATATATCTTTTATTTTAAATAATCTTTTATTATGGAAAAATCAATTAAAGGAACACGCACCGAGCAAAATTTATTGAAATCGTTTGCCGGTGAATCGCAGGCGCGCATGCGCTATCAACTGTTTGCGAAGCAGGCAAAGAAAGACGGGTATGAACAAATTGCCGCATTGTTTGAGGAAACAGCCAATGAAGAAAAACGCCATGCTACCGAATTTTTCAGGTTGCTGGAAGGAGGACCTGTAGAAATCACGGCTGCCTATCCTGCCGGAAAAACAGGCATCACCGTCGAAAACCTGCTGGCCGCCGCCGAAGGCGAATACGAAGAGTGGGCGGAACTTTACAGCGCATTTGCCGAAGTGGCGAAGACCGAAGGTTTCCCGCATATCGCCGCCAAGTTTAAATTGATAGGCACGGTGGAAAAACGCCACGAAGAACGCTATCGCAAACTGCTGAAGAACGTGGAAACGCAGCAAGTGTTCAAACGTCCCGAAACCCGGAAGTGGCATTGCCGCGAATGCGGTTACGTTCACGAAGGTCCCGGCGCGCCGGAAAAATGCCCGCTGTGCGCGCACCCGATGTCGCACTATGAACTGCTGGCAGAGAATTTTTAAATCCCTGCCGGCACCATACGGCCACCTGCCATGTCGTTTCAATCCGTTATAGGACAAAGCGAGCTAAAACAGCAATTGACGCAAGCCGTTCGGGAAAACCGGACGGCGCATGCGCAGCTCTTTTGGGGAAACAGAGGATGCGGCGCATTACCGCTGGCGCTGGCGCTGGCGCAATATATCAATTGTCCCAACCGCACGGAGCAGGATGCCTGCGGCGTATGTCCGGCGTGTAACAAAATGCAAAAACTGATTCATCCCGATCTGCATTTTGTAGTGCCGGTGAACAGCACCAAAGAAACTTCGTCAGACAAAAAGCCGGTTACCGAGCATTTTTTAGCACAATGGCGCGAAGCCCTGCTCGCCAATCCTTACATCACGGAGCAGGAATGGTACAAAATACTCGAAATTGAAAACAAGCAGGGCAATATCAGTGTGTATGAAGCCTCGCGAATTATTGAAAAATTAAATTACAAACCGTTCGAAGCCGAATACAAAATAATGATTATTTGGTTACCCGAACGGATGAACCAGCAAGCGGCAAACCGCCTGCTGAAGCTCATCGAAGAACCGCCGGAAAAAACCCTGTTCTTTTTGGTCAGCGAAGATATTACACACATCATCGCGACGATCCGGTCGCGCACACAGCCGATACGGGTACCGCCGATAGAAGAAGACGCCCTGGTAAAAACATTGCTGGAACAATTCAGCCGGCCGGAAGCAAATGCCCGTAAACTGGCGCGCGCTGCAGCCGGCAGCTACAGTGAATTATTATACCTTGTGCAGGACGAACAGGAAGCCGGCAGGCATTTCGAACACTTCGCCACGTTAATGCGCACCGCCTATTCCGTTGACGGATTAGCCTTGATGGACTGGGCGGAAGAAGCCGCTCAATGGGGACGCGAACAGCAAAAATCTTTCCTGATGTATGCCGAACGGCTGTTGCGCGAGAGCTTCATGTTCAACCGGCAAACCGGCAATGTGGCTTATTTGCTGGGCGAAGAAGAAACCTTTGCTAAAAAATTTTCGCCGTTTGTTAATGAGCGCAACATAACGGACATTTACAACGCCTTTAATGCGGCTATGGCACACCTCGCACAAAATGCCAACGCAAAAATACTGTTTACCGATCTTGCGTTGCAAACAGCTATTTTAATAAAAAAATAACCGCAAAAATCAGCCGGTTTTTTTCTCCCACAACGTACGCACCCGCGCCAGTTCTTTGCCGTCCTCATCGCGCAGTGCGGAGGATATGAATTCGGAGCCTGACAACAGTCCGGTACTGATGATGTAGCTGTCGCCCATTTTCGCCTGCGATAAAAAATTTACTTCTATTTCTTTCAACCGGCGTTGCTGCAAAAAACTGAAATCAAAGCGGTCTAATATCCATTGCACATAGCGCGTGTTGTTGACGTGTAGATTCATGTCGAGGTCGCTTGGAAGTACGGCGGCAGGCAATGTTTGCCGTGTTTTTTTTGCCACCGGGACTTTTGCCGGTTTTTCTTCGATAGCATGTTTCCCTTCGGCTATGGGAAAACGGTTTTTAAAATCTTCCATCGATTGCGGACGGTTGCCGGCAGCGCTCAAGATATGCCATGCCGAAGTGGCGGCAAAGAGCTTGTTGCCCTCCCGGTCGAACCCCTCGAAGTCGCGGAAAGCGGTGAGCAGTTCCGGCAACTTGCCCCACGTCTCAATGCGCACCCGTTCCTGCCACTGCGGATAACGATATATATCCACTCTTATTTTTGCCAGCACCCAAAATAATCCCTGTGCCTGCAAATGGCTGTACCCGAAACCGTGTTGGCCGGCATGTTTCCATGCGGCGTCCTGCAACAGTAGTAAAAGACTCGGAACAGTTACCTTCCTGTCAAAGTCAACATGGTAAGTTGACACAACATACTCTTCAATGAGTATTTTTTGCGAGGCGTTCATGATATATTATTTTTATCAGGTCGAAATAATGACGGCATTTTTCCTGCAAATATACTGTTTATTTACGGTTTTTGAAGGCGTATAATTCCAATGCTACCACAAAATTTCAAAAAATGCCGGCAAATTACAGTTCCGGCGAATACGGTGAATAGCATGCCTGCTGTTGCCGCTGCTATTTGATCGTTATTCCCTGTAAAATTTTTCCTGTGCAATGATTGATCCGGTTGCATTTATTACTTGAATTTACGGCCCGGTAGATGTGGTAGCCAACATTCTCCCGGCGCAAGCTAAATCAGTTTCTTTTTTGGGGTTGTTGTGACGAAATCTTTCAGGTAGAACGGCTCGAAACAGGCAATGTCAGCGAATTTTTTTTGTGCGAAAGCATCCATGGCAGGACGGAGCATCCCGGCAGCCGAAGCCGTGACGCCGGCAAACAGCGCATTCGGATGTTGCAGAAACCGGCGACATTTGTCGGCGCCGTCGCCGATAAACAGTACCGGCTGTTGCGCCAGGGTTCCGGCAAAGCTTTTTTCGTCAATAATTTCAGCCGTGACGCCGGACAGGCGGTTGCCGCGTGCATCAAAGAGTGCGGTATATACTTCCATGCGCCGCGCGTCAATCATCGGGGCAATGAGGCAATCGGGCGACGGCAATGTGCCGGGGTCAATGGCCAAATGCGCTAACGACAGCAGCGAATTTACGGCAATCATAGGTTTCTGTGCGCCGAAACAAATACCTTTTGCCGTTGAAACGCCTACGCGCAAGCCGGTGTAAGAGCCCGGGCCTTCACTCACCGCCACGGCGTCCAGGTCGGCAATCGTGCTGTTTTGTTCCTGTAAAATTTCTTTGATAAACGGCGCCAGCAGCTGCGCATGCGCCCGTCCTTCCCTGTTTTCACGCAGTGCCACTATCCGCGCATCGCGCGCCAGCGCTACCGAACACACAACGGTTCCTGTTTCTATCAAAAGGAAGTACACTTTTTATTTGGTGTTTGAGGCGTTTGAGGTGTGCGGCGCCCGTCCGTGCATTCGTCACTTTTCCTGTATCCGCACTTTCGAGCCATTGTTCAGGCGGCGGGAAATCATGTTATACGGACCGGTTACGACCCGTAAACTGTCGGTCAAGCCTTCCGCAATTTCGATATAGGTGTTGTCCTGGATGCTTGTTTTTACTTCTACTGCCTGCACCACATCGTTGGCGCCGATGACAAATACGCGTTCTACGTACTCGGCAGCCGCGGCCGCCGTCTTTATGCTGCTTGAGTCATGTGTTGCCGTTGTGTCGGAAACGGTTAAATCGGTGCGCGTGGTTACGCATTGAATGGGGACAACCAGTGCGTCGTAGTGCGTTTCGGTCTGCACGTAAACGGCAGCCGACATGCCCGGGCGAAACGGGTGGGCAATGGTTTTCAAATCATGGTACGATTCGGGAAGGATAAAGATTTTTACTTCAAAATTGGTTACCTGGTCGGTAGAGCTGGCCGAGGCAGCGGTTTTCGAGGAATTGGCAATCTGCGTAACCACGCCTTTAAATTTGCGTGCAGGATAGGCGTCCACTTCAATTTGCGCGGTGTCGTTCAGTTTTACGCGGATCACGTCATTTTCATTGACGTCGACCAGTACTTCCATTTCGTTGAGGTTGGCAACGCGCAGCATTTCCGTTCCCGCCATTTGCGAGGTGCCGACCACCCGTTCGCCGCGTTCTACGCTCAGTTTCGATACAATGCCGTCCATCGGCGCATAAATGGTGGTTTTCACTAAATTTTCTTCGGCTTCTTTCAGGGCGGCTTCGGCGCTTTTCACGTTGTAGCGTGCCGCCTCCACCTGTCGTTGGTCGATGTCGTATTTCGCCTGCGCCTGTTCATAGTCGGCTTGCGAAACCACCTGCTGGTCGAACAGTTTTTTGCTGCGCCGGAATGAAAGATCCGTTTGCACAAACTGTGCCTGCGCCTGCGATAGCGAGGCTTTTACGGAATTTAACTGTGCCGCGGCACGGTCGCGTCCCGAAAGGTAAAAGTCTTGCTTGATTTTCAAAAGCAAATCGCCTTTTTTTACCTGGTCGCCTTCCTTCACGTTCAGTTCAACGATTTCGCCCGATACGTCGGGGCTGATTTTTACTTCAACTACCGGTTGGATTTTTCCATTGGCAGGAATCAGTTCGGTAATGGCTTTTCGCGTCGGTAATTCGGCAGTAACCGAAAGGATTTCCTGCTTGTTGTTGCCGCCCGCCATAATCAGAATAATTATCAACGCCAGCGCGCCGCTTACTATCCACAGCAGTCTTTTTTTCTTTTTCATAATCCTGAAGTTTTAACAGATGGTATAAGTCAATTGCTATAAAGTGATGGGTATTCCCTTGTAAAAATCAATAATTTTTGTCTGGAAAATATATTGGTATTTTGCCTGCAGCTTGTCCGACTCGGCTTTGAACAAATTGTTTTTGGCAATCGTGTAATCCGTTGCCTGTACCAGTCCGACGTCGAATTTTTCCTGCGTGTAGCGAAACGATTCCTGCATTGCCGCTACCGTTTGTTCGGTTGCCTTATAGCGATTGTAAGCAGCGGCAGCATCCGCCACGGCTTGCTGGATTTCCTTATAGAGCTGTTGGTGCTTGCTGTCCAGTTCCAGTTCGGCAATACGCAGGCTGAGCCTGGCATTCTTTGCGCCCATGGCAATGCTCCCGTTCTGGAACAGTGGAATGTTCAACCCGAAATTTAATGACGGGCTGCGGTTGTTGCGCAGTTGCTGCCCAAAGTCCATATTGTCCCCGTTGGGATTGGTAAAATAGGAACCATACGCCGCCGAAAGGGAAATGGTCGGCAGGTAGCGCCCTTTGGCGACGGCAAGTGCATGCCGGGCGCTTTCCAGGCGGAATTCCGATGTTTTAATCTGCGGCAGGCGCACGGCGGATTCGTAGATGCTGCCTATTATTTCCCGCCGCTGCACCATGTCCACGTCAATGACGGGCGCCACGATTTCAAAGTTGCCGGCAGGATCCCGGTTGATCAGTTGCTGCAACGACAAATAAGTCAGGTCAACATTATTGCGTGCCGTAACGAACTGCACTTCTTCGCTTGCCAGTTGCGCTTCCATTTCCAGCAGCGTGCTGTAAGGCTGGCTGCCGGCGGCAACCAGTTTCCGCGTTTGCTCGTGCTGCCGGCTTACGCTCTCGCGACTCTTCTCTGCCGTTACCAGCACTTCCTGTGCCAGCAGCACCTGCAAGAATGCGCGTGTAATTTCCAGCGCCACGGTATTGCGTATCTGCTCCGCATCCTGCACCGACGCCTGATAGTCGGCGCGGTTGCGTTTCACGGTGTTCAATTTTTGCAAGCCCTCAAACAAATTCACCGAAGCATTAAGGTTGGGGCTGAACGATTGCGTCAACTGATTCTGGATAATTTGCAAATTCTGCAAATCTACCGACCGCCCCCAACTCATGTTATATGAAACGCGCGCGTTCAGGCTCGGCAGAAAATTCAGTTTGGATTGTTTCCACAGATTTGCACTTTGTTCAGCCGTCAGGGCTTGCTGTTTAATCAGGATATTATTATCCAGCCCGTAATTGATACACTGCTCCAAAGTCCAAGCCGCCTGCGCCGGCAGCCATGCCGGAAACAGGAACCCGACCGCAATCATCACCCAAAAACAAACGCTTTTCATTGTGAATAAATTTGAAAATTCATGCAAATGTACGCAAAGATTGGCAAACACAGAAAAAAAATCGACATTTAATAAGACAAATATAAAATTTCACAGAGAAAATACAATTATATTTTTTATGATTCTTTTAATTATTTTCCCATTGTTCGTTTATGCAGCAGACTCTTCCGCCGGAACCTGTCTGAAATGATACGTTGCGACGGGCGGCGGCAACGTCGCTCTTAACTTGACAGGCATTGGTTACAGGTTACGGAAATCATTTATGCCAAATAAAAAAGAGGCCATCCGTTTGGATAGCCTCTTTTCTTATTGTCTTATGTCTTATTGTCTGTTTTAGATATTGCTTTGGAATTTTGCAAATTCAATATCTTTTTGTGCCCGTGTTTTCAGTGAAGCGTCTTTTGCATACGCATCCTGAAGTTCGGACGCTACCTGTGACCCGTTGCCGTTGCGGGCGGCAATCACCGCTTTCAGATAGGAAGCTTTTGCGGTGTTTAAGTTTCTCAAGATACCGGATGCTTTGTTGTAATCTTTTACCAGCACATTCGACAGGGCGGCATTGAAAGTAGTGCTCGTTGCCGACTTGCTGACGGCATCGGGGTAATTGCCGTTAATAATAGCTACGGCTACTGCATTTTGAGTGGCTTCGGGAAGCTTTCCGGCTTCGGTAAACAGTTTTGATGCATCGTCGACGCGTCCTTCGCGCAGGGCAACCACACCATTATTGTTTTTCACAATATCATTAGTGGTGGTAATCTTTGCCAGTGCTGCTTTTGCATCTGCCAATTTGCCATCAGCCAAATATACATTTGCCAGATTATTGTAGGCACGCCAATCGTTGAATTTTTCTGCGGCTTTGCTGTACAAACCTGCTTTTGTTGCATTGTCGGCAACAAGCGTAGCGGCGTACAACAGCGCTTCCACGTCCAGTCCTTCTATGTTATTTTGTGCTACAAAGTCAGACAATTCTTCATCGGTATAGTTTTGAACGGTAACGTTGGCAACCAGCGATGCACGGCGCAACTCGGGCAATACTTTGTCGGCCAGTACCTGGTACACTTTCGACATGTTTTTAATTTCGCGTTCGCGGACAACCGGATCGCTGTACATCGAAAGCACCCGCAAGATTAAATCTTTGTCCTGAATGGTCGAAACGCCCACCAGTTCGCGGAAACCGTCCCAGTCTTCGGATATAGTGGACAGGTTAATGGCGCCTTTATTTTTTATTTTTCTTGTTGCCTTGTCCAATGCCGATTTGGCCGTTTTGCTGCGATCGGACGATAGTTTGGTATTTAACTGTTCCGGGCCGTCGGGCGACGCATAAGCCACGATATTCGTTCCTGCAATTTGTTTTCTCTCGTTCTTGTTGGCTTCATCCAGGAATGTTTGCAGTGCTTTTATGTCGGCTTTCGACAATTCCGACGAACGAACCGCTGCACTTTGAATTTGGTATTTGATTTGCGCTTCCTGTGTTTCGGTGTACGTTTGTTGATAAGCATTGGCTGCAAGCACCGTCGTGCCGTCTGTATCCACTAATTTATAAGTAATAATGGTTCCGTCGGCAAGTTTAAACGGCGACGGGAAATCGGTTGCTTTCCCCTTATAGTGCAATTTCACGCGCAATTCCAAATGCGCCGACTGCATACCTTCCTTGTACGGGAACTGCACGGCTTGTGAAACGTTGCCCCCTGTTTGAGGAATGGTTGTATAATTGCTGGTGACTTTTTCGCCTTGCAACCACTTGGATGTACCTGCTTCTTCGCCGCCTTCATAAACCAGTACGGGGATTACTTCCAGTACGGCGTTCTTGTGAAAATACTTCGCGGGAAACGTAAGCGTATAGCGGGCATCAATCACATCCGCTTTTGCTTCCAACACCTGCGGATCGCAATTTTTTTGAACTTGGTCGGCAGCATCAAGCATCTTGCTGGGATTGGAACAAGAGAATGTCAATAAACCGACGCTAACTACGGTTAATAGGTTAAACAAACTTTTTTTCATGATTTTTATAATTTTAAATATGTTTTATTTTTTATCTTATCTTTTAAGGATAAAATTTGCACATGCAAAGATAAACATTTTTTTTAAAATGCAATCCTTTTGGTTTTAAATTTTAAAAGAAATAATAAAGTAAAGTGCGCCGTTTTTCTTTTCCTAATAAAGGCGCAGGGCATGCAACCGCTGTAAATCTTCGGGAACGTCTACCGCATAAGTGGGATGGTCGGTGATCGCTACTTTTATCCGGAATCCGTTTTCTATCCAGCGCAATTGCTCCAGGTTTTCCGCCAGTTCCAACACCGATGGCTGCAACCGCGCCAGTTGCATCAGTACCGCTGTGTGATAGGCATACAATCCGACATGTTTATAAAATAGACACCGGTGACTCCACTCTTCGCGCGGGTGATTGCGTACATAAGGAATGGTTGAACGGCTGAAATAAATCGCTTCGCTGTCGTGGTTCAGCACCACCTTGGGCGCATTGGGGTGGAAAATGTCTTCGCCCGGGGCAAAAGGTTTCACAAGCGTTGCTATTTGCGTGTCGGGCGACGAGATGCACTTGATTAGCTGCTGCAATTGTTCCGGCACGATAAACGGTTCGTCCCCCTGTATGTTTACAATTGTTTCGAAATTGGTATTCCTGTCCAGGCGGATTTTCGCTGCCGCTTCGGC
>JAIRYH010000005.1 GCA_031267855.1 Prevotellaceae bacterium | reverse complement strand
CTGCACTATTTCCGCGCGGCTGGCAATGCGAATTGGCGGGCCCCATGCGCCGATGCCGCAGGTGGTATAAAAATGCGTGGCGCCTTTCTGCAGATAGCCCCAGTCCTGTTCATACATGCTGCGGGTGAGCCGGCTCACGGGCCAGAGCTGCCCGTGGTGGGTGTGTCCCGAAAGGCTGATGTCCGCGCCGGCACGGGCAATGGCGTCCCATTCGCGTGGCTGGTGGTCAAGCACAATTACCGGCAAGTCCTTATTGAGCGGCGCCGTCAGTTCCGCGATGGATTTCCGTTCCCGCGCCGAGCGGTCTAAACGTCCTGCGACATAAAACAGGTTGTCGACCAGCACCACCGTATCCATGAGCGGCTGCACGCCGTGCTGCGCGAGGTAGCGCATCGCTGTGGCCGGTTTTCCCATCAGTTCGTGGTTGCCGGTAACGGCAAATACCCCCAGCGGCGCCTTGAGCAGGGCAAACAGGTGGCCCGTATTGTTCCGGATAACCGGCGCGGGGTTGTCGTCGAACGTGTCGCCGATCAGGAATACGATGTCGGGCTTCAGGGCGTTGATTTGCGTTACCCAGCGCCGCACGTCGCGCGCCGTATAGACGGCGCCCAGGTGCATGTCGCTTACGGCAACGATATTCAATTCCTCCCTGCCCGGCACGTGTTTTCGTATCAACAGGTCCAGCGTTGTTACTTTCGCCCGCGTGCCGTTATAATAGCCCATGCCCGCGATGGCCGCCAGCGCCGCCGCAAAGACCGCAAACAGCGCCAGTTTCAGCTGCGGATAATGGGGCACGGCTGTCGAAAGTTTTTCCCCGAAAACCAGCAGTATGCCCCGTATCAGGTCGAAACCGGCAGACGCCAGAAAAGCGTACAGCATCACCGCCAGCCACCATGAGCCCGCGCGCCACAGCAGGTCGGCGGCAGGGCTGTCGAACCGGCGTTTCAGCATCATGCCGGCAAGGAACAGCGCCGCCCACAATACTGCCGCCACAAGGTAAATCCGGCGGAAGGCGCCCGCGGCTTCGAGCAGCTGCCAGCCGCGTGAAATGATATACACGTTGGCGGCAACAAAAATAAGAAGGAAAATAAGTATAAAAAGCGGCATGGATTTCATTGTTTATACGGACAGGTTATTTTGTTTAAGCATGTAAAAATAGTACTCCGTTTCGCAAATCGCAACCTTTAATCCGCCGGTCTCGGTATTTTTCCTGCCGGTAACCGGTTTTCCACGATAAACGGCCGGAATGTGTTGTGCTTTTTCGGCGCCGTCAAAAGCCGTTTCCGTTTAAAACAGCGCCGGCGCTTCTCTTTCGCGCGGTGCGCCCAGGTGGTTGTATGCCCGTTCGGTGGCTTCGCGGCCGCGCGGCGTGCGCTGCAGGAATCCTTCCTTGATCAGGAACGGTTCGTATACTTCTTCAATCGTGCCCGGGTCTTCGCTCACGGCGGTGGCAATGGTGGTGATGCCCACCGGGCCGCCCTTGAATTTGTGGATGATGGTCGAAAGGATTTTGTTGTCCATCAGGTCAAGCCCGTGCTTGTCGATGTTGAGGGCTTCCAGGGCATAGCGCGTAATGTCCAGGTCGATTTTGCCGGAGCCCTTTACCTGTGCAAAGTCGCGCACGCGGCGCAGCAGGGCATTGGCAATGCGCGGCGTCCCGCGGCTGCGGAGGGCAATCTCGTCTGCCGCCCTGTCGTCGACGGCCACGTTTAAAATGGCCGCGCTGCGCCGGACGATGCGGAACAGCACCGCGGCATCATAGTACTCGAGATGGCACTGTATGCCGAAGCGGGCGCGCAGGGGAGACGTCAGCAGGCCGCTGCGGGTGGTGGCGCCGACAAGCGTAAACGGGTTCAGGTCTATTTGAATGGAGCGCGCGCTGGGGCCCTTGTCGAGGAGGATGTCTATCCGGTAGTCTTCCATGGCCGAATACAGGTATTCTTCGACTATCGGCGACAGGCGGTGGATTTCATCGATAAACAGTACGTCGCCGCTGCTGAGGTTGGTGAGCAGTCCCGCCAAATCGCCCGGCTTGTCGAGCAGCGGGCCCGACGAGATTTTCATGCCCACGCCCAGCTCGTTGGCAATGATGTGCGCCAGCGTGGTTTTCCCCAGCCCCGGCGGGCCGTGCAGCAGTACGTGGTCAAGCGATTCGTTGCGCAGCAATGCCGCCTTTACAAATACCTTCAGGTTGTCGATGGTTTTTTCCTGTCCCGAAAACTCCGTAAATTCTTTCGGGCGTATCTGCGCTTCAAAATCGCCGTCGCTCTGCTCGCGCTCAATGTGCGGATTAAAATTTTCCATTTGACTGCATAATTTTCCGTGCAAACTTACGCAAATTATTTGAGATGTGCCGATGCGGTGATATGGTGGTATGGTGATGTGTTGATGGCTCGACCCGTCCGGCTGCGGGGCAACTTACGCTTTTTAACGGTTCCACAGTCATATTTTTTTTGTATTTTTGCCGTTCATTATAATTTTGGATCATGGGAAAAGCATATACCTTCCTGCGTGAAGCCATCCGCCTGGCAGAAGAAAATATTTCGCAACAGGGCGGCGGCCCGTTTGGTGCGGTGATTGTGAAAAACGGCGAAATCATTGCCACTGCAACCAACACGGTGACCACCGGCAACGACCCTACGGCGCATGCCGAAGTAAACGCCATCCGCGCTGCCTGCCGGAAACTGGATACGTTCGATTTGAACGACTGCGAAATCTATGCAAGCTGCGAGCCTTGCCCGATGTGCCTTGCGGCGATTTACTGGGCGCGTATTGGGAAAGTTTATTTCGCCGGCAACCGCCTTGACGCACAGGCAGCCGGTTTTGACGATTCGTTTATTTACGAAGAGTTGGAAAAACCGTTGAACAAACGTAAAATCCCGGCCATTCATGCCCTGCATGAAGAAGGACGGCAACCCCTGCAGCACTGGATTGCCGCCGAAAACAAAACAAAATACTAAAACCCCTGCCTCCGGGCTCCCGGCATGAAAGAAGAAAACGGTCGGGCGCGGCAGTTATCCATAATCCATCATTCAAGATCGATGTCATGTCTCAAGAAAGAAGTTTAAAACGGTATATTTGGATGGTTGATACGATTCGCCGCCATCAGCCTGTCACCTACGAAGAGCTGGAGGCGAAAATCATCCAGAGCGGACAGTTCGACAAGGGGGACATTATGTTCTCCGAACGTACTTTTTTCCGCGACGCCCATGCGATTGAATCGATTTTCGGCATTGTGCTGTTTTTCGACCGCAAAACAAAAGGCTACTACATTAAGGAAGCGCAAAGCAAACAGGAACAGCACATGCTCGACTGGATGCTGCACACGTTCCGCCATGCCAATATACTGGAGGTATACCGCGACCAGGCAGAACATATCCTGCTGGAATCGCCGCCGAAGGGAAACGAGCACCTGCCGGTCATTCTGGAAGGCATACGCAGCAGCGACACGCTTACGATGGACTTAAAACGCTTCCGCACGTTCAAAACGGTAACAATCGATATCATTCCGTATTTCGTGCGCCTGTTCCGGCTGGAATGGTATCTGGTGGCAAAGGACTTGAGAAGAAACATTGTGCGGATTTTCCCGCTGGATAAAATCGCCGGCATCACAAAAACAGGCAAAAAATTTAAGCTTCCCGAAGACGAGGATTATCCCGAAGCGACGACTTTCTTTAATGATTACTTCGGCGTCATTACGGAAGAAGACGTTCAGCGGGAAACCATCCGTATCATGGTCTCCGGCGATACGGTAAAGCAATTGCGGACAACGCCGCTGCATTCGTCGCAAGTGGAAACGGAAGCAACGGGCGACGCTGTCGTGTTTTCGGTGCGGCTGCATCCCACGTCTGATTTCATACAGGAACTGTGCCGGTACGGGAAAGAGTTGAAAGTGTTGTCCCCTGCGCCGGTGAAGGAAAAAGTAATCGCATTTGCCAAAGCCATTTTAGAGAATTATGAATTATGAATCGGCCGGCGCCATCGTGCATCTGCCGCAATGCATAACCGGTCATTAATCTATACGTTGAACCGGAAGTGCATGATATCGCCGTCCTGGACGGTATAGTCTTTGCCTTCTACCGCCAGTTTCCCGTTTTCCCGGCAGGCGGTTTCGGAGCCGTATTTTACATAGTCGGCATATTTGATGACTTCGGCGCGGATAAAGCCTTTTTCAAAATCGGTATGGATAATTCCCGCTGCCTGCGGC
>JAIRYH010000156.1 GCA_031267855.1 Prevotellaceae bacterium | reverse complement strand
GCGCCAGCCAAATCTGTAAATCCGTAAATCTGTAAATCCGGCAATTTAATCACATCAGCACATCAGCACATTAATCAAATTAGCACATTAGCACAAAAATTTGTATATTTGCACGGTTTTTCTGACAACATACTAAAATTAAAAATATCATGAAGTACAACACAAAAAGTTTAGTGGAAGAGTTTTTCCGTTCTTCGGACGTTTACCGCGAAAAAAATACGGCATTGCGTAAAATACCGACCATTACGGTTGACAACTATATTGTCCTCGGGCAACTGACGGCTTTACGGTTCCTTGAATGGGTGTGCCTTAATCCGGGCGGCGTGGTGGCGTTGCCTACCGGAAAAACGCCTGAATTTTTTATCAAATGGATGCAGTATTACCTCGCAAACTGGGACAGGGAAACGCAGGGAGGCATGCTGGAAAAAGTGGGACTGAAAGGCAAAAAGCCCGATTTCCGGTCGCTTTACTTTTTTCAGTTAGATGAATTTTTCCCCATCAATCCCGAGCACGAACGTTCGTTTTTGCATTTCGTAAAGAATTTTTACATTGACAGCTTTGGATTTGACCCTGCCAAAACACGCCTGATAAATACCTGTTACCTGAACGACGAACAAAAGCGCATGCTGGGAAACGTACAGTCGCTCGAAGAACTTTTTGCGGACGGCATTGACTTGTCGCTGCGTATTCAAAAACCCGTTGCCGACTTGGAAATCCGCCGGCAAAAGGCGATCCGGCTGTTCGACGAATTTTGCCAGTCCTACGAAGCGGAAATCCGGAGCCTGGGCGGCATCGGATTCTTCCTGGGCGGCATTGGCCCGGACGGACACATTGCGTTTAATGTAGCCGGTTCCAGCCATTATTCGCATACCCGCCTTACGGGCATCAACTACGAAACACAGGCGACCGCCGCCACCGATCTGGGCGGCATCGAACTGGTGCGCAAAAAAGCGGTCATCACCATGGGACTGGAAACAATCACCTACAATCCCGATACGGTAGCCGTGATTATGGCTGCCGGACAGTCCAAATCGCAGGTAACCGCAAACGCCGTGCAGCAGCCGGAGCAGTTGCTGTATCCCGCCACCGTGCTGCAAAAATTGCCGAACGCGCGCTTCTTTATTACCAAAAGCGCCACCACCGAGCTGAAACTGTCGCCCGAAAGCGTTGAAACCCTCTACAAAAACCAGATTTTAGTACCGGAATATCCACAAAAATTAGTAGTAGACGCCTGCCTGGAACACCATACCGAATTGAAAAACGTTCCGGCAGACCTGCAGGCAGGCAGCGAAAAGTTGCAACTCGCCAAAACCATCAGCAGGCAGCCGGTCGATACACTCCTGTCGGACACCTTCGCCGCCATCGATGCAAAAATTTCAAAAGGTCTGGAAGGCTTCAAAAACCAGCGCTTCCTCCACACGGGGCCACACCATGACGACATTGAACTGGCTTATTTCCCGCTGCTGCACCACCTGGTTCGTTCAAAAGAAAATGAAAACCACTTCGTCTATTGCACCAGCGGCTTCACGTCGGTAACCAACGACTACCTGCGCTCATGCTTCGAAACACTGGGGGAAAACATTGACAGCGGCCGCCTGGATTACCTCATCGGATACAAACACCTGTTCCTCGCAGACAGCGCGCAGGACGACATTACCGGTTACCTGCAGGGCATCGCCCACCAGGACAGGGATACGCAGTCACTGTTTGTCAGCGCGCGGCTGGCGCGCAACATCGCCGTTCATCTGGCAACCGGCAATGTGGAAACGGTGCGCAACTTTATCCACGAAAACATTGCCCTTATCAACCGGCTGCAAGCCGGACGGAGGGAACCGGAAATGATTCAGACCTTCAAAGGCTGGCTGCGCGAGTTCGAAGCCGAACTGGTGTGGGCGCATTTCGGCATCGGCAAAGACAGGGTGCACCATCTGCGGCTGCCGTTCTATACTGCCGACATTTTCCCGCAATACCCCGACCAGACGAAAGACGTGGTGCCTATCCTCGGCCTGCTGCAAAAAATACGCCCCACCGTGATAACCCTGGCGCTTGACCCGGAAGGCAGCGGTCCCGATACGCACTTTAAAACGCTTATTGCACTGAGTGAAGCCATCGACAAATATGCTGCCGAACATCCCGAAATACCCCTGCAAATATGGGGCTACCGCAATGTCTGGTCGCGGTTCAAGATACACGAAGTAAACATGATTGTGCCCATTTCGCTCAACTCGTTTGCCGTGGTTCACAATATGTTTAACGCCTGCTTCCTGAGCCAGCGGTCGGCCTCGTTCCCGAGCTACGAGTACGATGGCAGCTTCAGCGAACTGGCGCAGCGGGTGTGGGTAGAACAGTACGAGCACCTGACGCGGCTGCTGGGACAGGAATACTTCTATAACTCCGAAAACCCGATGAAACGGCGGTCATACGGCGCCATCTATCTAAAGGCAATGAGCTATAAGGAATTTTCCGACTACATGAAGCCCGTCCGCCGGCTGTTGACGATGAAAGACGCGCTCACGAAGTAGTCCGGCGCACAGCCGGCATCGCGGCATCCGCGTCATGAACGGCCATTAGTATAATTTAAAAATAAAACAAAATGAAAAAATTAGTAGCGGGAATTGATATCGGCGGCACCAATTCGGTGTTCGGCCTGGTGGACGACGAGGGCAGGATTTATGCCGAAGGAGATATTTCCACACGCAAGTATCCCGATTTCGACGTGTACCTGCAAGCTTTGCACGACGCCATCCGGAACTTATCCGAAACCGTCAGGGAACCTTTTGAACTGGCGGGCATCGGCATCGGCGTGCCCAACGGGAACTACTACACCGGCTGTGTGGAATTTGCCGCCAATTTACTCTGGAAAGGCGTACTGCCGTTTGCCGACAAGCTGTCGGCATTGTTCCCCAATGTGCCTGTTACGCTCACCAACGACGCCAATGCGGCGGCTATCGGCGAAATGATTTATGGCGGCGCAAAAGGCATGAAAAACTTTTCGGTCATTACGCTTGGAACCGGCCTGGGAAGCGGGATTGTCGTGGATGGGGAACTGCTCTACGGACACGACGGATTCGCCGGCGAGCTGGGGCATATCATTGTTACCGTCAATGGCCGCGAATGTGGCTGCGGACGCTATGGCTGCCTGGAAACCTACGCATCGGCCACGGGCATTAAGCGCACGGTATATAAGCTGCTTGCCGACCAGGTGGCGGACAGCGAACTGAAAAACATAAGCTTTAATGAACTCTCTGCCGAAATGATTTGCACCGCGGCCATCAACGGCGACCCGGTAGCTATCGAAGCCTTTGCACACACGGGAGAACACCTCGGACGCGCCCTGGCCAACCTCGTTGCCGTCACCGCGCCCGAAGCCATTTTTCTGTTCGGCGGACTGGCCAAGGCAGGCAAATATATTTTCGACCCGACGAAAAAGGCGATGGAAGAAAACATGCTGAAATTCTGGCGGGGAAAAGTAGCCCTGCTGCCCTCGGGCATCAACAACAAAAACGCCGCAATATTGGGCGCTGCCGCCCTGGTATGGAAAGTAATCAAGGAAAAATAATATGAAACGTTACCCTGTCCGCGCACTGAAAAGCATCGTATATTTCTTTATCATTGCCTTCTTATTGCTGGCGCTTATCTACTTCCTCAGCGTACACCGGACGCTCGGCTTTGCAGAATTCCTGCAACGAAACGACCTTACCATGATGGCGGTGTTTCTGGGCTTTTTCGGACTGGTATATCCGGCGATCGGCTATGTTACGCAAAAGACGCCGCGCTCGCGCCCCTTTACGGACAGCGACAGGGAAGCCGTGGTGAATATCTTTACCAACGCACGCTTTACCCTGACCGGCGACGACGGAAGCGTACTGACCTTCCGCATCAACAATCCGGTAGCCCGCGTAACACGGCTCTTTGAAGATGCCATAACCGTCAATTACGCCGCAAACCCTCTGGAAATAGAAGGCCTGCGGCGCGATGTCGTGCGCCTCTCCCGCGCCATTGAGCGCCATCTGCGGCAAACCGACGAAGAGCACAACGGATAGCCTGCAACGACCGAAACAAGCCGCGACACTTACCCCGGCTGCACACCGGAAAGCATTATCTGCCCTTCCCTCTTAACGCGCCATTTTATCCCGCAACTTATTCTGCGCTCCTGCCCGGTATCTCGAAAAAAATCCGTACATTTGCCAAAACATTTAATAAAATTTTATGAATCACTTTAACATTATGAAAAAAACCATACTGCCACTGTTACTGGCTATGGTATCCACGTGGGCAATTGCCCAGCAGCAACTGCCGCTGGAAGTATACCAGCTTCCGAACGGCTTGACCGTAATCCTGCAGGAAGACCACCGGCGTCCCGAAGTACAGGGTTATGTCAGCACGCGCGCCGGCAGCGTAAACGAACCGGTTGATGCTACCGGTCTGGCGCACTACCTGGAACATGTGCTGTTCAAGGGAACAACGCAACTGGGGACGGTTAACTGGGAACAGGAAAAGCCCCACTATGACAAAATCATCGAACTGTACGACCAGCTGGGCAAGACAAAAGACAAAAAACAGCGCGACGCCATCCAGCTGCAAATTAACGAAGCCTCGCTGAAAGCCGCCGAATACTCCGTACCCAACGAATTTTCGCGGCTGATTGCACAAATCGGCGGCACCAACCTGAATGCCTTTACGAGCTACGACAACACCGCCTACCACAGCACCTTCCCCTCCAGCCAGCTGGAGCGCTGGCTGACGGTATACAGCCACATTTTCGAACAGCCGGTATTCCGCGCCTTCCAGTCGGAACTGGAAACGGTGTATGAAGAATTCAACATGTATGCCGACAGGGCGTCCGATCGCATCCGCGAAGAACTGTTTAAAAATATTTTCAAGAAAACGCCTTACGGGCGCGACGTCATCGGCTTGCCGGAACACCTGAAGAACCCTTCACTGACAAAACTGCAGCAATTCTTCGAAACATTCTATGTTCCCAATAACATGGGACTGGTGCTTGTGGGCGATTTCGACAGCGCTACCGCCAGGCAGTACATCGAACAAACCTTTGGAAAATGGCAGTCGAAGCCGCTGCCCGCTGCCGCAACGGAACAGGAAGAACCCTTCAAGGGACGCGAATTCCTGGAACTGAAAATAGGACCGATAGAAGAAATCATACTCGGTTTCCGTACCGTTTCGGTGCGCCATGAAGACGACGTTGCGCTGGAAATCTGCTCCGCCCTGTTGAGCAACGGACAGTCGGGGCTGTTAGACCAGCTGCAGCTCGACAATAAAGTATTGAGCGTAAGCGGCAGCAATCAGGGACTGAAAAGCGGCGGGGTGTTCCTTTTTGAAGTGATCCCCAATGCGCAGGAATTTTACGAAGGCCCCTCAATGGAGAATATCACCACAGTGGAAGAGTACAAAGCGGTCATGCGCGAATTAGACCGCGCCCGCATCAAGGCAATGAGCGGTTCCGAAACAATGGTGCTGGACGAAATCGAAGCGCTCAAAAAGGGCGAATTCGGCGACTGGCAGCTGGAATCGGCAAAGCAGATGCTGATAACCTCTTTTGAAAGATATCAGGAATCGGTAAGGAATAAGGCATCCATCCTGAACAGCTATTTTGCCAATGAAATAGACTTTTCCTATTACACCAACTATGTAGAGAACGTCAAAAAAATTACGAAAGACGATATCCTCCGGGTGGCTGCAAAATATTTCGGAAAAGATTTCCTGGCGGTACACGTGAAACCCGGCAGCATCAAGAAAAACAACATCGACAAGCCGGAATACAAACCGCTGACCTTCCCCCAGGCCGACGCACAGTCGGAATTTGCAAAACTGTTTGCCGCGATCCCGGCGCCGGAACAGCAATACAATTTCATCGACTTCAACACCGACCTGCAAAAAGTAACGATGACCAACGGAAATACGCTGTACCACACGAAAAATCCGGTAAACGATATTTTCTCGCTAATCATCCGCTATGAAATAGGACAATCGACCATCAGGGAACTGGACTATGTGTCGCTGCTGAACTATGCCGGCGGCGCCGGCCGCGACGCCAAAGGCCTGAAAGGCCAGTTCGCCCGCCTGAACTGCGACTACAGCATCAGCGGCAATAAAAACTATGTGTACGTAACATTGTCCGGTCCCGAACAGAACCTGCGCCAGGCGCTCACCTACCTGAATGTATTCATCAACGAAACAAACCTGCCGAAAAACCAGCTTTCGCGCCTCGCGGAAAGCCAGCGCTACAGCAGGAAGCAGGAAAAGGACGAACCGGAAATTATTTCCGGCGCACTGAACCAGTATGTGCAGTACGGCAACAAATCGGACTACCTCGACCGCCTGTCGATAAAAGACCTGATGAGCATCAAAGCCAACGAACTGGTCACGGCGTTTAAAATGGCCACCGAGTACCAGGCCACCATTTTCTACACCGGCGCCCGGCCGGCCGGCGAAGTGAAAACAACACTGGAACAAACCATCAAATTCGTCGCCAACCCGAAACCCGGCAAAGGCTACCAGGAACGCGAAAAACAAACGGTAGCCGCGAATACCGTGTACCTCGTCAACGAATCGACACTGCAGTCGCAAGTACGCTTCTTCGCCAACGGAAAGCCTTTCACCACGGCTGATGTACCAAAAATTGAAGCCTATGACGACTACCTGAGCGGCGGCTTCACCGGCCTGATGATGCAGGAAATCCGCGAATACCGCTCGCTGGCTTACGGTGCAGGCGGCGGTTATTCCATACCCGGACTGCCCGGCAAACCGGGATGGTTTACCGGCGTCATCCAGACGCAGGACGATAAAACCAATGCCGCCATCGACGTGTTCATGGGCCTGATCAACAACATGCCCCAAAAACCGGAACGCATGGAAGTGCTGCGGAACAGCCTGATTTTATCCGGCGCCATCACGCAACCCGATTTCCGCGCACTGGGGCAATACTACGATAACATACAACGCCTGGGATATACCGACGACCCGCTGAAAACATCGCTGCCGGCTTACCGTGCACTGACTTTCGACGACATCGTGAATTTCAGCAACGAATACATAAAAAGCCAGCCGAAAGCCATTATGATTGTCGGCCCGAAGCGGCGCATCGACACCAAAGCGCTGTCGCAGTATGGAACCCTCAAGGAACTAAAATTAAGCGACATCTTCAGCAAAGACGAAGAATAGCACGGGACGGATACAAGTCCCCCAGTCCCCGTACAAAGAACCCCGGCAGCGATCCTGCCGGGGTTCTTCGCATGCAGCGCCAGGGAGCATAATACCGCCTCCACAGGTCAGGGGCGCGCCTCCACGCGCTGGGGGTACGCCTCCACGGGTCAGGGGTACGCCTCCACGCCGTGGGGGTACGCCTCCATGCCGTGGGGGTACGCCTCCACGGGCTGGGGGTACGCCTCCACGCCACGGGGGTACGCCTCCACGGCGTGGAAGTCGTCTGCAATCGCGTTGTCCTTCTATACAATGTTGCTTTTTTTGAATGTAATGCCGTTTTTACGGCCGGCAATTCGGTTGCCGGCACGCGCCCCGCCTCAGGACGGTGCAACTGCCCCGTAGCCCTGCGGCAGGCTTGCGGAATATCCGCAACCGCCCCGAAGCCCTGCAGCAAGCTTGCGGAATTTCCGCAACCGTCCCGTAGGCCTGCAGCAGACTTGCGGAATTTCCGCAACCGCCCGGTAGGCCTGCAGCAAGCCTGCGGAAATTCCGCAACAGTCCCGTAGGCCTGCAGCAGGCTTGCGGAAATTCCGCAACAGTCCCGTAGGCCTTCGGCAGGCTTGCGGAATTTCCGCAACCGTCCGGTAGGCCTGCAGCAAGCCTGCGGAAATTCCGCAACAGCCCCGTAGCCCTGCAGCAAGCTTGCGCAATTTGCACAACCGTCCGGTAGGTCTGCGGCAGGATTGCGCAATTTGCGCAACTGCCCCGTAGGCCTGCGGCAGGCTTGTGTAAAATGGCACTTGAAAATTTACAGTGAGCGTCTGCAACGAACCGCACCCATGTTATACCCATCGCCGTTAGGATTCCCTGTGCAGTAGCACAAATCGTCCCAGCTCCACAGCCAGCCTCCGCCTTTACGTTTGATGAGGCTATTACGCACGTCCGACAGGATCCAGTAGTGGCTCTCGGCATCACTGATACAGCGGTCATACAGGACAGACCACAGGGTGTTAGCGAATGTCATGGGAGCGCCCCAGTCATCCAAATCACCGCTGTAACGATCATTTACTTCGGCATTGGTCGGCAGTAGCCAGCCTGCCGGGCAAGCAGGCTTGTTGCTTCCACGATAGTAAGTGTATCCATCGCACGTTCCCAGCATTTTTGCTGCATTAGCCATATTATCCGCCATCCACCAGCTGTTATCCGAAAATTGCGTTATCCGGTAAATTTGATTATCCCTGCTGTCTTTTATATGCGCCTCCCAGTTGCCGGCGCCGACGGTGCGCTGTTGGCAAAGGTGCGTGGCGTCAATGTATAAGTCACTGCCTGCATACGCGCAGAGAACGCCCGGATAGCCGGTTTCGTCCGTCATGGTGAGCGGGGTGACAGTTAATGCCGAAGCGGCGAGTGTTTTCCCTGTTACCGTTTGAGTGGTTCCGTCGGGGGCTATCAGTCTAAACGGCGGCGTACCTTTGAATGTATAGGTTCCATCGTTTACCGTAACATTGGGCGGGTAGTCGCTGGCGTAGGCGCACCAGCTGAATGCGCCGGCGGCGTTGGTCAACGTGGCGGTGACGGTCGAGGGATTGGCGGTTACGTAAAAGCCGCGTTGGTTGCCGGCAACCGTGGCAATGCTTCCGGCAGTGGCCGAGGCTGCGCCGATAACGGCCTGTGCAAACGTGCCCGGCGACACGCCGGCAACCGGGCACAGGTCGACCCACACCCACACATTATTATTATAGGGCGCGGCGTCCCAGGTTACCCTGAACGTTACCTTTTTGCCGGCATAGTCGGTCGCAAGCGGCGTG
>JAIRYH010000151.1 GCA_031267855.1 Prevotellaceae bacterium | reverse complement strand
CGCAGTACTGCCTTTCAGGCAGCGGCAACGGGTGGGCGGGCGCGGAATGTTTGCATAATTGTAGCGAAAGAATCGACGATTTAATCGAAAGAATCGTCAATTTAATCGAAAGAATGGACAATTTAATCAAAAGAATCGTCAATTTAATCGAAAGAATGGACGGTTTAATCGAAAGAATTTGCGATGGCCGCGAAGCGACCGGAAGGAGAGATTCCTCCGTTTTATTAAATAATGCGAATCAGCAGTTAAAATGATATGCGCCTGCCATCCGGCAACGCCCTTTCAGGGCTATGTAGCTCGTGTTTGAACTACTGATTCGCATAACGCATGATTCCTATCTTTTTTCCTATCTTTGCAGGCATAATGGAAAAAAATTGGACAGTAAAAGAACAGGGTAATCCGGTGCTGATACGCCATTTGTCGGCGGAATTGGGCATTGACCAGACGCTGGCAAATCTTTTGGTGCAAAGAGGCGTCCAGACTTTTTCGGAAGCCAAGGATTTCTTCCGTCCGCAGCTTCACCACCTGCACGACCCGTTCCTGATGCGCGACATGGACAGGGCGGTAGCGCGCATCCGGCAAGCCATAGAAAAGCAGGAAAAAATAATGGTGTATGGCGACTATGACGTGGACGGCACTACGGCCGTGTCGCTGGTTTATTCGTTCCTGAAAAAATACAGCCCGCTGGTTTCGTTTTACATTCCCGACCGCTACAGCGAGGGCTACGGCATTTCGTACCAGGGAATAGACTACGCGCGCGACCATGGCATTTCGCTGGTGATTGCGCTTGACTGCGGCATCAAAGCCAACGAAAAGATTGATTATGCCAACGACCGCGGCATTGATTTTATTATTTGCGACCACCACCTGCCGGGCAATGAAATCCCGAAAGCGGTGGCGGTGCTTGACCCCAAGCGCGCCGACTGTTCCTATCCCTTCGACGACCTGTCGGGCTGCGGCGTCGGATTCAAACTGCTGCAGGCGCTCTGTCAGAAACAAAACATTCCGTTCGAGGAGCTCTCCCCGTTCCTGGACCTGGTGGTGGTCAGCATCGCCTCCGACCTGGTTTTTATTACCGGCGAAAACCGCGTGCTGGCGCACTACGGACTGAAACAGCTCAACGAACATCCGCGGCACGGCCTGCTGTCGATCATCAAGCTTGCCGGCCTGGACAAGCACCACATCGCCATCGACGACATTGTATTTAAAATCGGCCCGCGCATCAACGCTGCCGGCCGCATGGAGTCGGGAAAGACCGCCGTAGACCTGCTGACGGCGGAAAATGAAGCGCACGCCACGCAAATGGGGCTGACGATAAACATCCACAACGATGACCGGAAAAGCGTGGATCGCGAAATTACCCAGGCGGCCGTTTCCATGGTAGAACAGCAGGAAATTTTGAAAACCCAAAAGACGATTGTCCTCTTCAATCCTTCGTGGCACAAGGGCGTGGTGGGCATTGTGGCCTCGCGGCTGGTAGAATCGTTTTACCGCCCGTCCATCGTGCTCACGGAATCCAACGGCTTTATAACCGGCTCGGCGCGCAGCATTGCCGGCTTCGACCTCTACGACGCCATTGAATCCTGTTCCGATTTGCTCGAAACCTTCGGCGGACACATGTACGCCGCAGGACTGACCCTGCGCGAAGAAAACTTCAAGGAGTTTTGCACGCGCTTTGAACGCTACGTATCCAAAATCATCACCGACGATTTGCTCACGCCGCAAATTGATATTGACTCGTACCTCGACTTCAAGCAAATTACGCCGAAATTTTTCCGCATACTGAAACAGTTCCAGCCCTTCGGCCCGGGCAACATGTCGCCGGTATTCATTACCGACAATGTGTATGACAACGGCAACGGACGCCTGGTCGGTACCGACGCCGGGCACCTGAAGCTGGAACTTATCCAGGAAGACGAGCCCTACCGCCCCATTTCAGCCATTGCCTTCCACCAGTCCGAACACTTCGACTACCTGCAGGCCGGCAACCCGGCAGACGTATGCTATTCGGTGGCTGAAAACTACTACCGCGGCATTGCCAACATCCAGCTCCGCGTTAAGGACATCAAAAAGCGGGACGTGATTGTGTGACGGGCAATTCTCTTTCGCAATGCTTGCAGGCGTTGCAGCAAACGCACAGCGCACCACGCCGGTAACTGTCGCGAACACCAAAGTGGACTGTTCAACGAAAACCGTAACGTTCGATTTATCGTGGAAAGGCAGCGATGCCGGTCACCGCAACGAAGTATGGATATTTGCAGATATTCAGCCGGCAACCGGATCAAACACGTTAGGCGCCTGGTCGCCCGCCACGCTTGTATCCGGCGCTACAACGGTCACTCCCGGCAGCGGCAATCAATATTCATCGCCTGTACACACGGTCGTAAGCGGCAATACACGCGGCGTAAGCCAGGACACGCAGGAACGCATCAAGGTGGACGCTTCGGATATTGTAAACAACAATCCTTCGGAAGTACTTCTAAGGACACCCGCGCTGGGGCCGGGGACATAATAAGGTAGCAGTAACTACGCAGTACAGTATTGGAAAACTGTTGAATGATCCGCGCACTGCTGCATTTGACAGACTTTTGACGATACAATAAGGAATTTGACCGCCCGGTCAAAGACCGTTTGGCTTTAGAACCATGAAAAAAATTATTACTGTTACCCTGATGGCCGCCCTGTTCATCATCGCCGGCTGCGGGATCGAAAAATTACCTGTTTCCCAAACGGCGTAATTCTTAGCGTTGCAACAGCGCGACCGCATACGCTGCCACGCCTTCTTCGCGCCCGATGAAACCCAGCCGCTCACAGGTCGTGGCTTTAATGGAAATCTGTTCGACGGAAATGGTCAATACTTTTGCCAGCGTTTCGCGCATGGGCACAATATAATCTTTTATTTTCGGTTTTTCGAGGCACACCACCGTGTCGATATTATTGACCGTATAGCCGGCGGCAAGAATCAGCACCGCCGTTTTCGCGAGTAAAACTTTACTGTCGATGTTTTCATAAGCCTCATCCGTATCGGGGAAATGCAGGCCTATGTCACCCAGCGCCGCTGCCCCCAGCAGTGCATCGCAGATGGCATGTATCAATACGTCGCCGTCGGAATGTGCCTCACAGCCTTTGGTGAAGGGAACAGGCAAACCGCCTAACCGGAAGGGAAGGCCTTCCTGCAGGCGGTGTACGTCAAATCCGTTTCCGATGCGAATCATTCGAAACGGAATTATTTTAGTATTGTAAAAAGTTATTGGATTTCGGCATGTTGGTCTGGCGTGAACGCGGAACTTTTCCGAAATCTACCGACAGCGTCATGCGAATGGTATTTGCCAGCGGGTTCGAAAACCCCGATACCGTAGGAAGCAAATATGCCAAATCCAGTGTAAACATTTGATAGCGCAAGCCGGCGCCTATGGTTATATATTTACGGTTTACGCCTTTGTAATCGTAGTAATAGCCTGCACGAATCATAAACTGGCGGGCATACGTATATTCCGCACTCACGCCGAACATGATTTCCTGCATTTCTTCCTTGAAGCCGTCGGGTGCATCATAGAATGACTGCACCAGCCCTTTTAATATGCCGACATTCTCATCTTTTCCCTGCACCACATTGCCTGCAGCATCGCGTACAGGCGGCGTAGGAATTAAGTATTTGCTGAGCTCCAGCCCGAATGCCAAATCGTGGTAATAGTTAAGGTTTGTTAATAATTCCGTACCGATACGCAAGGTGGTCGGCAGGAAATAAGACCGCTCGTCGTCGCCGGTAGGGGAATAGGTCATCTTTGAGCCGACATTTGATATGGACGCTCCGATAGCCAGTATCCCTGTTTTTGTACCCATAAAAATGGGTTTGTTGTAATACAGCCCCAGGTCGGCAGCAATGGCATTGGCGGCTTTCGAGCGTACATTCCTGTCGTCGCGGTAACCGCCGGCAAGGTCGGAGCGGAGGAATCGCGCCGTTAAGGACATGGAAAAATTATCGCCAAGTAAACGGGCATAGGAGAAATCCAGCGCCCATTCATTCGGGTTGCTGGTTTGCAAATACTGGTTTGCCATATTTCTAAATTCCATACTTCCGACGGAAAAGTAACGCAAGCCGGCGGCAATAGAATTTTTATTGTCAAATTTATAATAGCCGGTTAAATAAAGCAGGTTGATATTGCTGGCGCCTACGTTGCGCAGCCATGGAATATACGAAATGCCGGCACCGCCTTCCGATTCAATAAATGTATA